>JANWXO010000100.1 GCA_025057295.1 Candidatus Binatia bacterium
GCCACCTTTCGGAACGGCGTGCTCGCACTTGCTGCCGGCCTCTATGGCTGTCAAGAAGATCCCCGTGGCGTTCGGTAAGCAGATTGCCGCCTAAGCCTCGCTTCCTGCCTGCTACGAGCGCCAGGGTGGTGTCGCTTTCCTTAGTCCTTTGCCAGGTCTTGCTTGACAACTCTACGCCCGCATTTATCTCTTGCTTAGGCTCAAGCGAGCCGGAAATCCTGCAAGGGGAAATGACATGACGCTCAAAGAGAGGCTTTCTGCAGGGTGGCGCTGGTTGCTGGGGGGAGTGGTCCCAGATGACCGTACCCGGCTTGTAGAGATGCTCTGTCAAGCGTACCTCGACGAGGCGAAGGATGTGATGCAGTTCACTGCCCACGCCGAGCGCATGGCATATCCTCAGTTCCGAGAACGCTTGCTGCGCATAGCGGCAGAAGAGCAGACTCATGTCCAGTGGCTCCGCGAGAAAATTCTGGCCTTGGGAGGGACGGTCCCTGAAGTGACGGTCCCTCTCCGACAGGGCAAGAACAGTTGGGAGTGTCTCCGGCTCGACGTCGAGGAGGAAGAGCGTGACTATGGCGCCCTGCTCGAGCAAATGTATGCGGTTGAGGGTGTGGACCCCGAGCTCGCTGAGGGACTGCGCCGTATCCGCGCGGAGGAGCGGCGTCATCGTGCAGAGCTGCTAGATATGCTGCTCAAAAGTGAGCCCTATGCGCCGCCTGTGCTTACGCCGGAGCTCGCACAGGCCGAGAGAGAGAAGCATGAATGGCTGGAACAACAGAAGCTTATCTGGTGGGAACAGCAACAGGCTGCGTGGGAAGCGGCAGGCAAACCGGTTCCGTGGGCGGAATGGAAGGCTGAGCGTGAGTTCACCTGGATAGCGCACGAGCTGCCCAACCGCGAACGAGAGTGGATCACGCGGCGGATGAACCAGGAGTGCGGAGGGACGACGGTTCGCCCCATCCACGTGCAAGAACCTGCGCAGTCCCCCACGACCGTCCCCTTGGCTGCGTAGCGCATGCTCGCTCTCGACCACGATCGCTGTCCCGCAGGGCGAGTCGCCACAATCCAGTCATGAGGCAGCCTGGCGCAGACGAAACAGCCGCGTGGGGGATACCGTGCAGAAGCGCTACCGGATCCAGGTAGAGGGTATAGTCCAAGGCGTGGGCTTCCGCCCCTTCGTCTATGCGCTCGCTAGCACCTATCATCTCGGCGGGTTCGTCTTGAACAATAGCGCTGGCGTGCTGATCGAAGTGGAGGGTGACCAGCAAGCCCTCACATGCTTCCTCAGGAAATTACGAGAGCAACCTCCTCCACACGCAACGATCCAGAGGGTCATTTGTGACCCACTTCCGCCCCGAGGCGACGGGCGGTTTGCCATCGCCGCGAGTCAGGAGGGGGAAGAACGCGATATGTCTATCGCGCCGGATCTCGCCGTCTGTGACGCATGCCTGAGGGAGCTCTTCGATCCGACGGATCGCCGCTACCGTTATCCCTTTATTAGTTGCACCAACTGCGGGCCCCGGTTTACCATTCTCCGCATGGTGCCGTACGATCGCGGCCACACCACGATGGCAGCTTTTCCGATGTGTTGGCACTGCGAGCAGGAGTACCACGATCCAACGAACCGACGTTTCCATGCGCAGACCAACGCCTGTGCGCGCTGTGGCCCTGCGGTACGTCTGGTGAAGCCGGACGGTTCGGAGGTGCCCGTGCGAGACCCCGTGTCTGCCGCAGCCCAGCTGGTGCGCGCGGGCGCGATCCTCGCCCTGAAGGGGCTGGGTGGCTACCACCTGACGTGTAATGCTCTGGATGAGGATGCCATTCTGACCCTCAGACGCCGGAAAAAGCGGGAAGAGAAGCCCTTTGCTCTGATGGCGGCAGCGATCCACGTGATCGAACAGTTCTGCCATCTTAACGACCAGGAAAGAGCGCTCCTGCAGTCCCCCCAGCGTCCGATCGTCCTGTTGCGGAAAAAGGATCATCCGACCGTAGCGCCGAGTGTCGCCCCTGGACAAAACTGCCTCGGCTGGATGTTACCCTCTACCCCGTTACACTGCCTGCTCTTGGCTGACACCGGACTGCCCTTGGTGATGACGAGCGGCAACGTGAGTGCAGAGCCGATCGTGTACCGAGACGAAGACGCTCTCCAGCGCTTGGGCGGGATCGCCGATTATTTGCTGGTCCACGACCGCAGCATCCAGGTTCGGTGTGACGATTCGGTGGTACGGCAGTGTGGGGAGCGGGAGCTCATTCTGCGGCGAGCGAGAGGCTATGCACCCCGACCCGTCCTTCTCTCCCGTCCGTTCAGGCGGCACACGCTGGCCTGCGGGGCCCACCTCAAAAATACAGTGTGTTTGGGCAGAGACAGGCAGGCGTTCTTGAGCCACCATATCGGTGATTTGGACAGTTACGATACATTGAACGCGTTTGTGGATACGATAGAGCAGTACAAAGCGCTCCTCGGTATCCAGCCGTCGGTGGTCGCATATGATCTGCACCCGGATTCTCTCTCGAGAAAATACGCGGCGAGTTTGCAAGGAGTGGAAAAAATCGGGGTCCAGCACCACCACGCACACATCGCCAGCTGTATGGCCGAGTATGGATTGGAGGGGCCGGTGATCGGCGTTGCCTTTGATGGACTCGGCTATGGCCCAGATGGAACGCTCTGGGGTGGCGAGTTCCTCATTGCTGATCTGGCCACCTATCACCGCGCAGCACACTTCCGTTCTGTATCGCTCGCCGGTGGCGAGCGAGCGGTGCGCGAGCCCTGGCGTGCGGCACTGAGCTACATCGCAGATGCGCTGGGGACAACTCCCTCTGCACTGGAGCTTCCCGGCTGGCAGAGGGTCGATGCACGGAAAGCAGCCCTCGTCGAGCACATGCTCGCCCGCAATGTGAACACGTTTCGCACCTCATCATGCGGGCGCCTGTTCGATGCCGTGGCATCCATCGTGGGAATATGCCACGAGGCGACCTTTGAAGGCCAGGCCGCAATGGCGCTCGAAGCTGCGGCTTGGGACGGAATCGCGGATGAGTACCCATTTGCGATCGAAAACACCGAGCCCTGGCACGTCGATATGAGACCGACGATTGAGGCGCTCGTGCGCGAAGCGCGATCAGGGTGCGAGACCGGGCTGATGGCGGCAAAGTTCCACAATACGCTGGTCTCCGCGGTGGTAGAGATCTGCCTCCGTCTGCGGAAAACTGAGGGGTTGCGTCAGGTTTGCTTGAGTGGCGGCACCTGGCAAAATATCTATCTTCTCGAGCGGGTCGTCCCCCGGCTTCAGCATCACGGCTTCACGGTATTCGTGCCCGCGCAAGTACCTCCGAACGACGGGGGGATTGCACTGGGCCAGGCGGTCGTTGCTAACATGGTCAGCGAGTAGGGCACGCAGATATGTGTTTAGGCATCCCGGGCAAGATCGTCGAGTGCTTCGAGTTTCAAGGCTTGCGTATGGCCAAAGTCGCATTCGGTGGCATCGTGCGCGAGGCCTGCCTCGCCTGCGTCCCCGATGCGACCGTGGGGGATTATGTCGTGGTTCACGTCGGTTTCGCCATCAGTAAGATCGACGAGGAAGAAGCCGCCCGGACCTATCGCTTATTACAAGAGATGGAACAGCTGCGCGAAAGCGAATCCTCGGACGGCGAGAGGACAGCATGAAGTATGTCGATGAGTACCGCGACAGCGGGTTGGCGCAGACCATCGTCCAAGAGATCCGCCGTCTTCAGACCAGGCCCTGGGTCATCATGGAAGTGTGCGGCGGTCAAACCCATGCAATTGTCAAGCACGGTGTCGATGAACTCCTCCCCGAGGGCATCGAGCTGGTGCACGGTCCAGGGTGCCCAGTCTGTGTCACTCCGCTCGAGACGATCGATAAAGCGCACGCCATCGCTCAGCAGCCGGGGGTGATCTTCACCTCGTTCGGAGACATGTTGCGGGTACCCGGGTCGGCGGTCGACCTGCTCACGCTGAAATCCCGCGGTGCCGATGTGCGGGTCGTGTACTCACCACTGGACGCGCTCAAGCTTGCGCGTGCGAATCCAGACAAGCAGGTCGTCTTTTTCGCTATCGGCTTTGAGACCACCGCCCCGGCCAACGCGCTCGCCGTTTGGCAAGCCAAGCGGGAGGGGGTGGAGAACTTCTCGCTGCTCGTGGCCCACGTGTTAGTCCCGCCGGCTATTGCAGCCGTCCTGGAAGCACCGCACAACCGCGTACAGGGATTTCTCGGTCCAGGTCATGTGTGCGCCGTTAGAGGATACGAAGACTATGAAGCACTGAGCGCGCGCTTTGGCGTCCCTATTGTCATAACCGGTTTTGAACCGCTGGATATTCTCGAAGGAATCCTCATGGTAGTGCGTCAACTGGAAAGTGGCCACGCTCGAGTGGAGAACCAATACCTCCGTGCGGTACGCCGAGAGGGGAACCGCATAGCCCAGGAAATCGTCTCTACGGTCTTTGCGGTGTGCGACCGAACGTGGCGCGGGATCGGCACTATTCCTCATAGCGGCTACCGGCTACGGGAGGAGTTCCGCGACTATGATGCGGAGCGACGCTTCGCCGTCGCAGGGATCGATACCAAAGAGCCGGCCGTGTGCATCAGCGGCCAGATTTTGCAAGGCGCCAAGAAACCACACGATTGCCCAGCCTTCGGCACCCTCTGCACCCCGCAGCATCCGCTCGGCGCGACGATGGTGTCGGCAGAAGGCGCTTGTGCAGCCTACTACCAGTACGGTCGCCGTCCTTCATAAGAGCTATGAACAGGGAAGGGCACGGCAAGAAGATGACGGGCCCGGTGTGCTGTAAGAGGATCGGCAGGCATGAGTGAGCACAAGGCGACGGGCTGGCCAGGAATCGTCTGTCCGACCCCTCTTGTCGATCAGCTCCATATCACGCTCGCTCACGGCAGCGGTGGTCAACTAACTGCAGACTTGGTGCGGAAGCTCTTCCTGCCGGCTTTCAACAATGAGTATCTTGCACCCCTCGGCGATCAGGCCGTGCTGCCGCTCAGCGGTGTACGGGTTGCATTGACCACTGACGCCTTCGTTGTCACCCCTCTGTTTTTCCCCGGTGGGGACATCGGCAAGTTGGCAATCAACGGCACTGTGAACGATCTCGCCATGAGCGGTGCCAGGCCCCTCTTCATCGCCGCTGCCTTTATCTTGGAAGAGGGGCTTGCGGTGGACGAGCTCTCTCGCATCGTTGAATCTATGCGCCAGGCCGCGTGTGAGGCCGGGGTACAGGTGGTTACGGGGGATACGAAAGTCGTCGAGCGCGGTAAGGGTGATAAAGTCTTCATTACGACAACCGGCTTGGGAGTGGTGGACAAGCCAGTGGTGATTGCGGCAGACCAGGCACGGCCAGGAGATAAGGTTATCCTGAGTGGGACGATCGGTGACCACGGTATCGCTATCCTCTCGCAGCGGGAAAACTTACAGTTCGAAGGGGCCATCACCAGCGACACTGCGGCTCTGTACACGTTGGTGGCGGCTATGCTGGAGGCGAGCGACCAGATCCATTGCCTGCGCGACCCGACGCGCGGTGGTGTGGCGACCACTTTGAACGAGCTCGCAGTGGCATCGGGCGTCGGTGTAGAAATCGACGAGCAGAGGATCCCGGTCAAAGAGAGTGTCAAAGGTGCCTGTGAAATCCTCGGGTTAGATCCCCTGTATGTCGCCAACGAGGGCAAGCTGATCGCACTCGTCGCAGCCGACGCGGCAGAGGCGGTCGTAGGAGCAATGCGCAGGCATCCCTTAGGACGAGAGGCTCGCATCATTGGGGAAGCAGTCGCGCAGCATCCAGGCGTAGTGGTGTTACGCACGGCCGTCGGTGGCAAACGGGTGCTCGACGTACTGCGGGGCGAACAGTTGCCGCGCATCTGCTAGGCCGACGCACCTAGGCCGGACTCGCTGGTGCTGCCAGGACAACTTCCTTCAGCAGCACGGGCGAGCGACAGGCGGTCATCCCCAGCGTACCCGCCGCGGCCGCCAATGGCGAGTTTGGTGAGCAGCCACATAGTCCGACTGCACGAACACCTTGACCAAAGCCACTCCTGCGAGGAACCCGCCGATGTGTGCCCAAAACGCTATCCCACCCGCCTCGCGGCCGATCGTGGTGAGGCCGCTCAGAAACTGGATCAGTGCCCAATAACCGATCATCGTCCACGCAGGGAGAGCCACGGAGGTGAGGAAGAAGCCAAGGGGGAGCAGCGCGAACACACGGACGCGCGGGTAGAGGACCAGGTACGCCCCCATGATGCCACTGATCGCGCCGGATGCTCCCACCATCGGTATCGCCGACGTTGGGTTGGTCCATACCTGGAGCAGCGCTGCTGCCACCCCGCACAGCAGGTAGAAGATCATGAAGCGCGGCCGCGTCATAGCGTCTTCCACATTATTGCCGAACAGCCATAGGAACCACATATTCCCGAGAAGATGCAGCCAGGAGCCGTGCAGGAACATCGAAGTGAAGAGGTGAGAGAACTGCCGACCCGGATCGGTGACACAGATCAACCCCTCACCGATCGGCATGCCAGTCCCAGGAGGGAGCGCACCCGTCAGCTCTCCGGGGATGAGCCCGAGGTTACACACTGATCGGGCGAGGGCGAGAGGGGTACCAGCACCTTGCACGAACAGCCAGGCAAGGACGTTGAGAGCGATAAGGGTGGCAGTGATATACGGCACCCGTTGCGTCTCGTTCTCATCGTGGTAGGGAAACATAATCCTCCTCCGCTCTGTCGCCCCGGGCGAGGGCCGACGTATGCGACTATGATAACGCGGACACGCCTAAAGACTAGGCCGCTTGTCGCTTTCCCCCGGTGTCTGGGGTCCTTTACGAACCGTAGCAGTCGGTGATACCGGTCGTCTCATAGCCAAGAGCACTCCGGGGGCGTGAGCACTGTCCGGTGCTGACCACCCCGCAAAGGAAGGAGGCAACATGCCCATATTTGCCCGTGGGGATGTCAAGTTGTACTACGAAGAACATGGCAAGGGGTTTCCGCTCCTGCTGATCGCGCCGGGTGGGATGCGCTCGTCGATCTCCTTCTGGGACAAGGCGCCATGGAATCCCATTCCTCAACTCGCCCCGCACTATCGGGTCATTGCTATGGACCAGCGCAACGCTGGGCAATCCTTTGCTCCCATTCGAGCCACCGACGGCTGGCAGGTATACACGGAGGATCAACTTGCGCTGCTAGATCACCTGGGGATCGAGCGGTGTCACGTGGCGGGCATGTGTATTGGAGGGTCTTACTGTATGGGGCTCATTCAGGCCGCACCCCAGCGCGTGGTGTCTGCAGTGCTGTTTCAACCCATTGGTTTGCTCAACAATCGCCAAGCATTTTTCGACATGTTCGATGGCTGGGCCAAGGAGCAGCAACCTACACACCCAGAGGCCGATGAGAAGACCTGGGAGGCTTTCAAGCAGAATATGTACGGCGGTGAGTTCATCTTCAACGTGTCGCGCGAGTTCGTGGCACGCTGTGCGACACCGCTGTTGGTGTTGTTGGGGAACGATATATACCACCCGGCAGAGATCTCGCGGGAGATCGTCGCGTTAGCGCCGCACGCGACCCTGATCGAACACTGGAAAGAGCCGGAACATCACGCCGCCGCGCAGGCCGCTGTCGAACGCTTTCTTGCGCAACATACACCACGCTGACAAAGCGCCGAGGCACTAGGCTAGGCGGACAGCAGTGTCGTCGCCGGCTGGGTGGTGTTCTTGCCGAGAGCCCGCTCTGACGCTCTGAGTGCAGGCTCCCACCCGCGCTGGCGGAGTCTCTGTGGGAACCGGCGCTCTGACGGCAGCGACAGCTCACTCGAGCCGTTGGGGAATGCAGGAGAAAGCAGTCGACCGAAGAGACTGCGGTGTGGGAAGCTGACTGACGGCTGTAGTCCCGGCTATGCTGCAGGCCCACTCGGAGGCGCTGTCGGCGTTCCTCCTCACACCGGTCCGCTGCGCAGGATTCCCTTGCGCTCGAGCTCCCGCACCTCCTCGCTGCTATAGCCAAGCCACGTCGTGAGGATCTCCTCGTTATGCTCGCCTAGCAGTGGAGCCTGCAACTCTAGAGGTTGGGGAAAGGCAGAAAACCGCAACGCGAAGCCTGGCACCTCGAGGTCTCCTAGGATACGATCATGCACGGTGCGAACGGTGCCGCGCTGACGCAGATGCGGATGTTGCAACGCTTCGGGGACAGACAGGATCGGCGCCACCGGGACGTGATGCTCTCTGAGTATTGCGATTGCTGCCTCGTCATTGGCTTGGGAGCGGATCCAGCTTTCGATAATCGTGACGAGTTCGTCCAGATGGTGCAGACGGGAGGCGTTGTCGGTGAAGCGTGGGTCCCGCGCCAGGCCGGGCTGTCCCATCGCCTCGCACAGCTTCGTCCAGTGCTGCTCTAAGGGGGCGATGATGATCAGGTAGCGCTCGCGCCCCTTAAACACGCCCGCAGGGCATGCGTACCACGAATGCGCGCCGGAGCGAGTTGGAACGATCGCTCCCTTGCTCAAGCTGTAGATCTGGAAGCTGGCTTCGTGGTAATGGGCATAGGTATCGAGCAGTGAAATGTCCAGATATTGGCCTTGCCCGGTACGCTCCCGGTACAACAAGGCAGCGCAGATCGCACCCATGGCATGGGCTCCGGTAGAGACATCCCCCAACGCCACCATGGGGAACATGGGCGGCCCGTCTTTCTCCCCGCCCATCGATGAGATCCCGGAGTATGCTGCGCCCACCCAGTCAAAGCCCGGTTCATGCGCCAGCGGCCCGCTCTGTCCGAAGGCGGAGATCGAGCACATCACGATCCGGGGATTCAGTTGGCTGACCACCTCGTAACCAAGACCTAAGCGTGCGATGACGCCCGGGGCGAAGTTCTCCACCAGAACATCGACTTTGGTGACGAGTTGCTTGAGGATGGCGAGCCCTTCAGGCGTCTTCGCGTCAATGCACAGATCCTTCTTCCCCCGATTATGTTGGACGAAATAGCCGCTGCGTCCGTCGATGACAACCGGGCCGACACGGGCGCTATCGCCCGCCGGTGCCAATTCCACCTTGATCACCTCAGCTCCCATCTCCGCCAACATTAACGTACATGTCGGCCCTGCGACGATCTGAGTGAAATCCAACACCTTGTAGCCGTCGAGGACATGCTTCGGGTGATTCATGGTGACTCCTTCAGTTGGACACGGTCTCTGGGAGAAAGAGATCACGCATTTCCGGGATGATCCACAGGGGCGGGTCACCCCGGGCAACCCGCTCGATATTGGCGTAGCCGTTCTGGAACCGCTTGCGATAGCTGTCTACCGTAGGGCCGGCACTATGCGGGGTCAATGTGACATTGGGCAAGGTCAACAGCGGGTTATGGGGATCGGGCGGTTCCTTGGCCAAGGTGTCGAGACCAGCCGCGAGGATCCGCCTCTCTTGCAGCGCCGCGATGAGCGCTTGTTCATCGACGACCTCTCCCCGGCACGTGTTGATCAAAATAGCCGTAGGTTTCATACGGCTGAGGGCCTGGGCGTCGATCAGGTGACGGGTATGCTGGTTGAGGGGAACGTGCAGGCTGACAACATCGGCAGTCGCGAGCAGCGTATCGAGCGATACGTATTGTGCGCCCAATGCCTGCTCCTCTTGAGGGCTGCGGCGCACAACATCATAGTAGATCACTCGTGCATCAAAGGCTCGCACGCGTCTGGCTACCTGTTGGCCGATATTGCCTAAACCCACCAAGCCAACCGTTTTCCCTTCCAGCTCATAGATGTCCGCGGTGCGTGGGATACCTTGGTGCCACCGGCCAGAGGTCACGTTTTGGTGAAACAACACCAGCTTGCGATAGACCGCGAGGATAAGCATGAGAGCGTGCTCAGCCACAGCGACGGAGTTGGCGCCCCCGTTCGAGCAAATGGGGATGCGGGCTTTACGTGCTCCGGCGATGTTGAGGTAGTCATAACCAGCGCTCAGCAATTGGATCAGCTTCAGGCGTGTCGCTGCCGTATATGCCTCGTCGGGCAGGAAAGGGGGGAAGCCCAGCAAGTACTCGGCGTCACGCATCGCTGCTGCAATTTCCGCCGTGCTGGCACTGGGTGGGAGCATCCGCAGCGTAAAGCCCGCCGGTTTCATATCTTGCAATTGCGCAAGCGTGTCGGGCAGCATCTCAATTCCCTGGGCGAAGACAATCGCCTCCTCAGCCATGGCCCCCCTTCTTTCTTTTCGTCCACAAATGGGCTGCGAGGTTGCGCCTCACCTTCGCAACTGCCTCCGGCGTTGTCAAGTCAAGCCGTAAAACTGGACGGCGACAGGGTCGCAGCGAACATCGTCGCACCGTGGTCGGTGCTCTGGGTGGTGCAGCCTCCAACGTAACCTGGCCTCCCAGGCAGGCCGGTTGCATCTCCCTCCAGGAACACCGCGGGACGCCGTTGCCTTGCTTCTTTTTCTTTTTGTCGATACCGTGAGCCTTACAGACAGGGATGTCCAGCAATGGCGATAACCGAAATTCTTGAGCGTTTTCCTGCCGAGCTCCAGTCACCTGTTGCTCGCCTCATCGAGGCTCTCAGGGAAGAATTTGGGGTGCGGCGAGCCGACTTCGATGAACTGCGAGCCGTGGTGCGTGAGCTGGCCGAGGCCCAGAAGCGCACCGAACAGCGGGTCGAGCAGTTGGCCGAGGCACAAAGACGCACCGAACAGCGGGTCGAGCAGTTAGCCGAGGCACAAAGACGCACCGAACAGCGGGTCGAAGAGCTGGCCGAGGCGCAAAGGCAGACCGAACTTCGCCTTGCGGAACTAGCCGAAGTGCAAAAACTCACGACAGAAGGTCTAGAGCAGCTCCGCAAAACGTTTACTCAACAGATCGCTGGTTTACA
>JANWXO010000101.1 GCA_025057295.1 Candidatus Binatia bacterium
CTGAGTGCCATCGCCGCATCAGCGGGAGAAAGAGTCTGCCGATCCTCCACAAAGTCGCCGAGAGAACTTTCCTCGTCATCGCCGATAGGCGTTTCGAGCGAGACCGGTTCCTTGACGATTTTTAACACCTTGCGGACCTTATCGGCCGGGACCTCCATCTGGGTGGCGATTTCCTCCGGGGTCGGTTCACGGCCAAGCTGTTGCACCAAGTAGCGAGAGGTGCGCAGCACTTTATTAATGGTTTCAATCATGTGGACGGGAATGCGGATCGTCCGCGCCTGGTCGGCAATCGCGCGGCTGACGGACTGGCGGATCCACCATGTCGCGTAGGTGGAGAACTTATACCCTCTCTGGTACTCAAACTTCTCGACCGCCCGCATCAGGCCGATATTGCCCTCTTGAATGAGGTCTAAAAAGCCCAGGCCGCGGTTGACATAACGCTTGGCAATACTCACGACCAAACGGAGGTTGGCCTCGATCAGGCGGCGTTTCCCCTCCTGCGCTTGATATTCACCCCGCGCGATCGTCTCCAATGAACGGTGCAAGTCTTCGCTCGCAGTGCCCAACTCGCTTTCGATTTTTTGAATCTCCTTACGAGCGGCTTGAATCGCCGCACCAGCCTCGACAACCTGTTGGGCATAGGTCTTGCCGAGCTCGGCGGTGAGCTTCGTCGCCCGCGGGCCACCAGCTTTCAGCGTCCTCGCGATCAACAGAATATCGGCTGCCTTGCGTTGGCAGCGCTCTTCCTGGGCCTGGATGAGTTGGCGCTGTTGATCGAGCAGCCCGCCAATTTCCTTCATTTTTTCGACAATCAGGGTAATATGGCGGCGGCCAAGGGGAAGACTATTGAGCGCCTCCACGATCCGCTCACGCACATCGGCTAATCGCTTCAGCGCACGCTCACGCTCTCTGGCAGACTGGCGCTTATGAACCAGCCGTTCGACTCGGTCTCGTTCTCCCGCCAGGCGCTTTAGCCCACTCATGCGACTGAGGAAAATCTCGACGCGCTGGTCTTCCTTGCCGGTGGCGTCCAGGTCTTCCTCCTCATCGCCAAACACGTAGCGGGGCTCGAGCTCTCCCTGTTTCAGCTTCTCCCCCAGTGAAAGGATGTACCGGAGCGCAAGCGGGACAGAGAACACCTCACGCCGAACCTGCTTCTCTCCCGCCTCGATTTCCTTCGCGATCGCAACCTCCTCCTCCCTGCTCAGGAGCGGGATGTTGCCCATCTCCTGGAGGTACATACGTACCGGGTCAGAGGTGTCGCTAGCGGCCGGCTCGTCAGGCGCGACGATCGCATCCTCCTCCCACTCATCTTCTTCCCGCTTCGGCAGATCGATGCCGATATGGGCCTCCTCATCGAGCACATCGACCGCCTCAATATCTATGTCCTCAAAAAGAGACATCACGCTGTCAATATCTTCCGCGGGTGACACTGCCGGAGAAAGAGGATGGGCAGGCTCCGAAGCGTTCAGCATCGTCTTCTGTGTCGCATGCCGAATCGCTTCACCTTTCGCCTCTTTGCGCTTTTCCATAGTGTATGGTAACCCCTTTCTGTAGCAGCCCAGGACGCAGACGTGGGAGTGCTATTTTTCCTTCGAAGGAACTCTCGAGAAAAAGAGCAGCATAGAAACGTAAATGTTTATTACGCCAGCAGTGCAACGTGACCAGGCAGGTTCTCCCAGCCGAGTGAAGACCCAACTGAAAGAGGTAATACGCTGCTATCCTAAGGATCGCAACGACAGAAGTCAAGAGAATTCCCCTCTCTTGCCTGAAGGTTTGCCACTATATACATCGTGCTGCAGCTTCCTTCCCTTAAAAGAAAGATCTGCAACGACGGTTCCCAAGCAATCCGTGCCGAGGATCAGGACGCAACTGACTGGATGACCGCACGGGCAGCACCAATGGCGGTGGCAAATTCCGCATAGGGCGGAATCAGAAAGCTTTCCCCCCGGCGGGGATGAACCGCTTCGATGCGTTCACGCAAACGTTTCACCCGCGTTAGTTTTCCCGTGAGGACGATCTCCTGGTGGTGGCGGGCGCGTGCAGCCATGATGCTCACGGTAAAAATCACCTCCGCAACCATGTTGATCAACGCCAGTGCCTTATCTGCCGGGGTCGGGTCTGAACGGACTTTGCCAAAGTTACTGGCCGTTGCACTAGCAGGAACAATGCCAACTGGGCCTCCGGCAATGTCTCCGACTGTGAGATCGATGCGGCTCAAGTCCCCCTGGGAGGCCATCTCCTCTAACGTGTCCAGGCGGGTCACCCCTAAAAGATGCCGGGCAAGACCGAGCAGGGTGCCGCCGCCGACCCCCGTCCCGCCGACGTGTTCGATGCGTTCTCCTTCTACTGATACCAGGGCCGTACCTGTCCCCAGGGAGACGACCAGGGCCGAAGATTTGTGCGCCAGGGAACTGCCGCCCACTCCTATCGCATGAATCTCTGGCACTTTGATGACCGGAACACCAAACAACACCTCTTCCAGACAACGAGCCCCACCTCCACTCACAGCGATGGCTTGTATATCCGCCAGCTTGCCCCCCGCCGTGCTGAGCAACTTACCGAGGGCACCAGCGGCGGCTGCCAGGGGGTCGCCGGTCTCTATGGTGACGACGATGATCTCTTCTCCATCGCGTAACAACACCGCATCCGTCGTGGAACCGCCGATGTCGATCCCAACTATCATGATCTGCTGTCTCCGTCGTTTGAGGATCAGGCAAGCTCGCGACGATAGACCGCGATGCGTTGCTTCCGTCCAGGTTCATACCCGTCCCATTTCTCCGCTGGCACCGCTTCAGGGGGAACGCGACGGAAGCCGTAGCGTTCAAACAATCGCTGTGCTCCTTCTTGTCCCGTGCACGCGAAAAGATACCGCATGCCGGCCCGCTCCCCTTCCGCAATCATCGTGGCAATCAGTCGGCCACCGATTCCCTCCCCTTGAAAGCGCGTGACGGTATACAACCCCGCCACTTCTCCGGCCTGGGCAGAGGGGTACGGCAGCAGGGCGCAGAAACCGGCCAACCCGCCGGTTCCAATTCCCAGCTTCGCCCCGTAGCCGTGCAGCAGAAGTTGGCCGATTTCTGGCTCGGTACGAGCTTTGAGGTATCCCTCTCGCTCGCCTCGCTGGAGAAGCTGCTCGACCTCGTCGAAGTCATCGATGCCGAGCCGCTCTACCCGGCAGTACTCGCTCAGGGTGAACAAAGTGCCAGAGCCCTCGTACGTGAACAGCTCCTGCTCTAGACCGGCGAGCGGACAGAGAGCGACAGAAGAGACCCCACCCGTGAGCGCGGCATGGATCGTGTGCAGCAACGGGCGACGGGAACCGAGCCCTGCCCATTCTGCCTCTCCCGGACGGAGAATTTCCTGCAGAACCGCACCGTTGATAAAAGAGAGGCGGCCTCCGTCTGCCGTGATGGCACCAGCAGGGTCGAGCAAGACCAGCTTGTACACTTTGAGGCGCACGGCAAGCTGTTGCACGCACTGGAGAAAGGATATCGTCGGGTGAGCCGGCCAGAGACTCACGCACAGAGGAGACAGTCGCAAGGCGGCCCACACCTGCCCGAGGAACGCGCCCTGATTGGGATCGGGCGGGCAGACGAGAGGAGAGACCTGAGCACCCCACACCGTAGGGGCCAAACGGTTACATAACTCCGTCACCGGCTGATTTGCTCCTTCTGCTCCCCCGATGTCGACACACAATAAGACCCGCGTGGTATTTGCCAATAGATCACGCAAAACCGCCACGAGCGAATCTGTCGCCGCCCTCGCCTCCAGGTCTATCGCCCGGACAGCAACGAGGAGGCTCTTGCCGCGAAACTCGCGCAGGTAAAACTCTTTCTCGGCACGCCCGTGTCCGCTCATGTTCGCTCTCCATCGGTCGACGCCAAGGCATCGAGCAATCCCTCGGCTTGCCTGCGTTTGTCCTCGTCCCAGGCCACACACACTTCACGTTGCGAGGAGGGGCAGAGCAGTACAACTTCTTTCACCGGGTGGACGGTCAGTCGCTCGAAGGCACGGGCGGACAACAATACCTGCGGTGGAGGATGTTGGCGGTACTGTTCCCATGATGCCGCGGAGATGTCGCCGGCCATGACATGCACGAGCACCCATGCCGCATGCTCGAGAAAGGCTATCGCCACCCTCCCCTCATACAGGTACTGTTTGTGCCGCAGCGTCAAAGGTACATCGGTCAGACACGTGTGAGACAGGCGGGCGCGAGCGAAAACGGGCGAGACCAACCGCACCGCCGTACTCGTTACCCTCGGGCTCAGGCTCGTGGTGCGTTTCTCACCGAGCTCTCCGTCTCCAGCAGGCAATGGCAGGAACTGTCCGTCCTGCCGCCTCCCCCGGGCCAGGACGGCCTGTCGTTCGGCCTCCCAGGTCTGGCGGGTGTGTTGATCTGCTGCATGGGGAGCGAGCGGCACAGATCGCCACGGAGGCGGAGAGGACTGTTCCAGCTCTACAATCGCCTGGGCGCTCAGCTGGTAGAGGAACGGTTTGGCCTGTTGGAGGCCTGCTGGAGAAGAGGGTCCAGATAGCAACTCCGCACCTTCCCCCAGTGCCCAATGCGTATAGCCTGTATCCCCCTGTTTCGGCGGCATGATGGGAATAACCAGATGGTCGCGCACGCGGGCAGCCGCGACATAGTGCAGACGCCGTTCTTCTGCCGCTTCTTTCTGTTGCTCCTGCGCTTCTGCCTTCTGCCATCCTTGGGTGGTACAGGTCAAGAAGCGTGGACCGACAGCCAGCTCCAGCCAGTTGCCGAGCCGATCGAGAATCCCCGTGCGGGGAGAGCGAGTGTGCAGCGGCGCAGTGGCATCGGCGAGGATGACCACGGGGAACTCCAACCCTTTGGCCTTGTGGATGGTCAAGAGGCGGACCGCATCTTCTTGGAGGTCGGAGAGGCCGGGTTCCTCTTCGAGAAGCTCGTGCTGTTGCTGCAGCACCCGCGTAAAGGCGTCGAGAGTCCAGATGCCTTGGGCAGCGAACGCATGGGCGACCTCGATCAGTTTGAGGAGATTCGTCACCCGTTGGGTGCCGTGCGGGCGCAGCGCAAAAAAGGGGAGCAGATGGGTCCGCGCGTAGATGTCAGAGAGCAGGGAGGCCGGACTGCACCGTGTGTGCCGACGATGGAGGTCGCGGAGCAGGGCAAAAGCGGCGGTAAAATGGTCAGCGTTTGGCAACTGTGGAGGAACCTGGGGAGACAGGTAGGACCATTTCCCGCCAGCCATCACAAACTGAGCGAGCTCCTCGTCGCTGAAACCGAACACGGAGGAGCGCAGGGTGGCAACCAAAGCAACTACATCCGAAGGACAGGCAATGGTGCGCAGCAGCGTGTACAACTCGACCACTTCCGGACGGCTGCCGTAGCGTCGTCCACCGATCACCCGATACGGGATGCCGGCCTGTTGCAGAGCGGTCTCGTAACTGTCCATCGCCTGGTAGGTGCGAAACAGGATCGCAACGTCACCGTAGCGTATGGGGCGGTCTTTCCAGATCGTCGAGCCCAGGGAGCTGACCGCCTGCTTGAGCAGCGCTGCCACAGTGCGCGCCTCGGCATGGCGGAGTGCCTCTCGCCCCGCCTGCGGGGCCACCAGCTCGGGAGGAACAGGCACCAGGAGAACCTCACTCCCAGTGTCTTCGGTGCGAACCGGTGTGAGGGCGCGATACGCTGGTTGCTCCGCCGGCGCCTCGGCAAACAGGCGCGCAAAGGTCTCGTTGAGCCAGTGGAGGATAGGAGCACGGCTGCGAAAGTTGGTGGACAGGTATAAAACTTCTCCTTGCTGAGCGATGAGCTGCCGTGCCTGTCGGTAGACCGCTAAATCGGCCCGCCGGAAGCGGTAGATCGACTGTTGCGGGTCACCGACCACAAAAAGTTTCCCCGGCCGCAACCTCACAGCGGTCCACTGTGGCGCACGGGCTTCCTGTTCGGCGAGGAAAAACATGATTTCCGCTTGCAGCGGGTCGGTGTCCTGAAACTCGTCGACCAACAGGTAGTCGAACTTGCGCTGGAAGTAACGGCGGACTTCGAGCGAGTGAGCCAACAGGTTGCGCGTATACAGCAACAGATCGGTAAAATCCAGGCCGCCACGCTCGTGCTTTTTCGTCTCGTAGGCGTGCACGAACCCTGTCAGCCAGCGGGCCAGAGCAACGACCAGATTGTGCAGCAGGGTCGAGCGGGCATGGGCATGGTGCGTGGCCAGGCGGCGGAGGGTCGCCCGGACCTCGTCCAGAGCCGCGGCCTGCCAATTGCTCCGGTTACCCACCCGTGGAGACACAGGAAAATCATCGAGGAGAAGCCGCTCCCACGCTTGCTCCGCCGCATCGGCGGGGAGCCAAGCGGCTATTGCCTCGATAGCAGACACAGCCTGATCCGTAGCGTTGCGGCAGGCAGTACGCAGAGCCGTGAGACGGGCAAGCTCAGCCTGCATGGCCACCCGGGAAGCGGGGAGCGGCGAAGGCAAGGGTTGCGGCACCAGGTGGAGACAATCTCGATAGTCGACGAGAAAATCGCCCAACGTCTGCAAGTGGTCAAGGGTCAATCCTGCCCGCAGTGCCTGCGTGAGCACCTGTGGGCCCCGGTCCATTTCCTGCGCCAGCCATTCTTGCCACGTCTCGCTCCGCAGGAGATGCGCGCTCGCCTCATCGAGAATGGTAAAGCTCGGATCGACCCGGGCCTCGACCGGACGTTCTCGCAACAAAGTCGCACAGAAGCTATGAATGGTCGAAATCGGTGCGGCTGCAAGCTGGAGACGGGCATTGTACAGATGCCCTCGCTCGTCGTCCTGGAGAGGACCAGTCAGAGCGGTGTCCAGTTCGCGGTGGAGCCGCACCCGCAGTTCGGTTGCGGCTTTCTCGGTGAAGGTAATCGCCACGGTCCGCGTGAGCTGTCCCTGGCCGCTGCGCACCAGTGTCAAGAGACGCTGGAGCAGGACAGTCGTTTTGCCGGTGCCGGCACCCGCCTCGACCAGGAAGGTGGTCCCCAACTCGGTGATGGCGCGCCGTCGGGCATCGTTATCCGCCACAGGAGAGCCGCTTATCACGGGATTGCCCTCACTACATGCAAGGAATGCAGGCGGGGATCGCTGAGTTTCCGGATATAAAACAACTCGGTATGCGCCCCACAAATAAGGGGGAAGGGACAGGGACGACAGGAAGACGGGAGAGAGACGAAGCAACCCGAGCGAAGATGGTGGACCAAAGCCGTGACGATGGTACGGAGCGCAGCAAACGTTTCTGCCCACGTCTCGTCGGAGAACGGCGCGCCACCCCGCCCCTGCAGTGCATCGACGTACCGATACTCCGCCGCTTCCCACCTCACATCGGGTCGCAGGGTGCGAGCAGCAAACAGGGCCAGCGGTAACTGTAAGGCCGTGCCGCCAGCGAAACGGCCATTGACGGTCTTGCCGGTTTTATAGTCCACAATCCGTGCACGCCTCTGGTCGCGGGATACATCGATACGGTCGATATGCCCCTGCAGGCGAATCTCTTCACCGGTCGCGAGGAGAAAGGGCACGGGAGCAGGCGGAAAGAAAGAGGGCTCCGCAGGCTGTGTCTCGGTCCCGAAGGGGACGGCAAAGACGGCAGGCAAGAACTGTCGGTCGGTCTCGTACTCCCGCTGGAGCAGCAGTTGCAGGTGCTGCAAGAGGCGCTCCTGCTCGAGCTCCCAGAGGAGCGGGAAACCGGTGGCGTTCGTGCAGGCACGGAAATGTGCGTCTGCAACCTGGTGCAGGAGACGGGTGAGAACAGCACGGTCTTGGGCAGCGAGAGGCAGGCGTCCGGTCAGCTGCAGCTGACGAAAGAAGTCGGAGAGAATACGATGCAGGAGTATGCCGCGGTCACGCGGAGAGAGGACAGTCCGGCGTTCAGGCTCTTCTCGTGGTGTCAGGCCGAGGACAGTCTGCAAAAAGAAGCGAAACGGGCAGCGAGCGTAGGTTTCAAGCGTCTGCACTGAGAGCGTGACCGGTGCGGGAAAGAGGTAGTGCCACAGGCGAGTCTTGACCGTCTCATCCGTTATCACCCCGTCGAAAGCCGTAAGGGTCGGCGTCTCCCACCGGTGTTCAGCCGCGCGCAAGGCGCGCGCCCAAAAAGGGGAGTCGGCACAGAGGTATGCGAGGGGGGTGCCCTCGCCACTCTCCAGCGCTTTTTGGGCACTGGCGAGGTGGAACTCCAGCGCATCCAGGGCGGTCTCCGGGGAAGCACCAGCATGGAACGGCGGAGGCGGGACATACACCGTCCACCGCTCGAACTCTGCGATCGATACCGGCCGTCCCTCGAGCGTTTCTCCGATACGCAGCAGGTAGGACGAAGGGAGTTGGGTGCGGGTACCGTCTGGCGAGAAGCGCGGGTAGCTCAGCATCACCCGTTCCGTCGCACTCTGCAAGGCGAGGAGCAGGAGGAGGCGCTCTTCCTCTTCCCGCCGATCGCGCAAGGGCAGCTGACGCAGCAGGATCTCACCGAGGTGTTGCCGCTCCGCGTCGAGCAGGAGCGGGTCTTGCCGTGCCGTCTGCGGGAACCCGCCTTCCACGAGACCTGGCAGGATAACGGCGCGAAAGGGAACTCCATAGGCGGCGTGCAGCTCGCCGACCCATACCCCAGTCGCGGTACGGGTGCAGCCGTCTCCTGCTGGAAGAGCGCTGCGCACGGTAGTGAGCAACGCTGCAACGGTGCGATACCATTCCTGGGCGGAGAGGAGTTCATCGGAGAGATCGAGGCGTGCAATGCGCTCGAGCTCCGCTCCCACGGCCGCGGTGTGCGGGGTCGGTGCCACGTAGGTCTGGAATAATCGCAGCATCTGCTCGCTCCAGCCCCGCAGGGTGTTCTGCGCGGGCACCTGCTCACACGCGGCGAGAAACTCTTGCATGAACTCTACGAATGCCTGCAATGCACATCCCTCGTCGCTCTCGCCTGCCTGCGTTCCGCTTCCAAAGTCCAACAGGAGGCGGGGGAGCCGGGTGCGCCACTGTGCCAGACCTCGCACGATCCCGGCTGCGCACGAGAAAGCGTCCCAGCGATCACGCGGCACGGGCGCCATTCCCTGCGGCCAGGGCGGATCGGCGAGGGTCAGAAACTCCATCACCCGCGGACGCGCAAAATCCTCGGCGAATACCTGGCACAGCAAGAGGAGGCTTTGACCGGCAGGCGTTTGGCTGAGTGGGAGCCCACTGGCTAGCACGCAGGGGATGCCCAGTTGCTCCAGTGTTTCCGCCAGCAGCGGACCGTAGGTCGCGGCATCGCGCAGAAAAACGGCAATCTCGTCGAAGTAGAGACCATGGCGACGGACGAGGGCGAGAATAGCACGGCCAATCTCGCGCGCCTCCCAGCTCCTGCTCGGGGCGGAAACGATGGTCACCGAGCCGTCGCGCCCAGCGGGAACACCTGCGGCTGGCTGTTCGGTGAAGAGCCCTGTTTGCACGCGGGTGAGATCGCTGCCGTGCCCCTGGGGCCTGGGGAGCCGGGTATAGTGGAACCCCAGGCTGGTAAACCAGGTCAGCGTCGGGGTGGCGTACTCGTACGCTGCCCCTTCGCGCCAGGGGAAAAAGACCAGCACGTCACGTTCTTGGAGCCCCGCCGCAATCAACCGCCGCTGCAGGGGGGACAGAGCGGAGAAGCCGTACAGCAGCAGCGGTGTCGTCGCGCGTTGCGCTGCCAATGCCGCTGTTGCGCGTTCGAGAAGCACGTTACCATCGTACAGTCGCCGTTTCACCAGGAAGCGCACGTATTGCTCGTAGAGTTGAAAGAGGCTCGTCATCTTCTGGTGATACGTCCCGGTAGGCCGTGCCTGACGCAGGAACGTGTCCAGGTCAGCCGGCTGAATTTCGGCGTGCTGCAGGTCGGCAATGGTTGCGAGGACGTCGCGAGGAAAGTGAGGGTGGTGCGCGAGGGGGGCGAAGTAATTGTCAGGCTCCCCGCTGCGCAGCAATTGCTTGACGACCAGAGCAGCAGTCTGGGGCGAAAGCGGACGCCACCCCTCCTGGGCGAGCGCCTCGCCAGCAAGCGCGAGAGCGAACTCGGCGAGGGTGTAGATATACAATCCCAGGTGTCCCTCGCCTGCCTGGGCGACGGCACGCCGGAGGTGAGCACCCAGCATAGCGTGGGGCACGAGAATAGTGAGCGGGAGGAGGGGGTCGGCCCGTTTACTTGTTTGGACAGCGGTCACGAAGGCGTCTTGGAGAACGGCAAAGGAATCGCTCACAAAGAGACGGCGCTGGGGCATGGTCACTGCCTAGTGCTTTTCTCCTTATCTTTCAAGGTCCTTGCCCGCTGTGGGGGGAATGTTGCTTCCCCCAGCTTGCGATCGAGCCAGAGAGGAACGTGAGAAGGCGCAGGTCAACAGCCGCTTCTAGCGGACAGGAACGAGCGACACCGAAACGAGGGGACCGACACAGGCGGTTTTTGCAGGGAGCGCCGTAGGCCGTTGGCCTAACCCGGCCCTGCAGCGCATCGCAGCCACGGTCAAGAAGGAAGAAAATAATGTCACTCATAGTGCGCGATAGCAGGTGGTGATGGGTTAACGGCGTCATCCCGTTTAAAGAACCTTCTTCCATGAACGCCGATCCGACCCTCTGAAAGCCGCGGCTGCCCAGGCGCGGCAGGCGTGGGAGGCCGTTATGCCTGTGGGGTTCGTAGCTCAAAACAATGAGCCGGATTTCATCCTTTTCAAGCGTATACCGGGGGCACCACGATACTCTCCGCTGCGGTACCGGAGCTGTTGCGGCGCCATCTGGAGGGAGTCAGAGCGCACTATCAGCAGGATCTGCAAGAGGGACGTGGAGGCACCTCTTTACCAAACGCGTTGGGGCAGAACTGCCCCACTGCCTCGCAGGAGTG
>JANWXO010000102.1 GCA_025057295.1 Candidatus Binatia bacterium
CTATCACGGTTGCGCCCTTCTGTCGCACCGGACCGGGCTCCTGGGCACGTTTCAATCCGGCCGCACGAGTCCCGGACAATGCCCTCGAGTTCGAGGGGACAAAGGCACGGCCAGGACCGATCTCGGTTGCGGTGGCGGTCACGGTAGACTTGGAGCAAGCACGGAACGCGGATCAGCAGCCCCACACGACGAAGACAACGGCTCGTATGGTAGTGTACGGAGACAGCGACTGGGCCAGCAACGCCCGCCTGTCCCTGCTGGGCAACAAAGACCTGTTCCTCAATACTGTCCAATGGCTCGCCGGCGAGGAACGACTCATTACCCAACGGCCCAAGAACGAGGAGACTGCGCCACGTCTGTCTACCGTGTTTCTGACGGCCCGACAAAACCGGACACTGTTCTGGCTGTCGGTAGTCGTCGAGCCAGCGGTGATCCTGCTCGTCGGCGTAGCGGTCGCTGTGTACCGCAGGAGAAAAACCTAGCAGCAGGAGGGGCGACAGAGTGCTCGATGCAGTGGAGTCTACGGCTCGCGATCGCTCGTTGTTTCCACCCTCCACTCCTTGAGGCGGAGCACCGTTCGCCCCTGCTGTGGCGTGTCGAACCCGCCGATTCCTCCGAGAATTTGGAATCGTTCTTCGCGCTGCACCATCCCGACCCCCGGTGCATAGAGAGTGACGACGGTCGCCGTTCCACCTGCACTCCAGCGCGTGACCTCAAGACAGTCGGTAAACGTTCCTGCCGGTACGGTCACCGACTCACCGGCCAGGGTGATAGCATACCGGCCATCCCGGTTTCTCCAGCTCGTTCCCACCTGCAGCGGGGCCTTGAGGAAAAACTGCGGTGCTGAGCGTAGCAACCCCTGCGCAGCACTCTCTCCGGCCACCTGACCGATCCCCTCGGGGGTGGACACAAGCTGTTCCGTTATGCCTTCCGTAGTGACGAAAGGCTGTTGAATACGAACCACAAAGACCTGCCCATGTCGATCGATGACCTCCCAGGACTCGAGTGCCGGCGCAGCCTCGGTTCCTTCGCTGGATTCGTAGACCCAACGGTTGCCGACAGCGAGCGGGAAGTAGTCTGCGGGGAGGAGGGGTGCGCTCCCCAGGAGAGGACTGCTGAGCCATTCCCCCAGGAGATACAACAGAAGGCCCGCACGGGGAACGCGCACCACAGAACCATCCCTCTACACGGGTTTCCGTAAGGCGCTGGCCGAACCGCTACTCGGGTACCGCCTGCACTTGACCCCAGACGGGATGCAGTGGTTGAGCTGCGAGCGGAGTTTGCTGGGCGAGGCCGTTTGCGTCTTTCTGTAGACGCTCGGTGCGCAGCGCCTGAGTCGCTTCCGCATCCACTTTGAGCGTGACCGGATCGACTACGACGCCGTAGACTTCGCGCGCGGCCTCGATCGAGATGTACTCATCCAGCACATCGTCCAGCACCCTGGCCACATCCCGCTCGAGCGGATTGCCCCACCCGCCACCGCCTGTGCTTTCGAACAGAAACCGCTCGCCGGGCGCAAAGCGATACGCAGCCAATAAGCATTTCTTCCACTGCCCGTCTTCCGTCCATCCTCCAATCGTTTCCCTGGTGCCACTGCCATCAATTTTAGTGAGCCGTTGCACTGGACTGCGGCCTCCTCCATTGACACCGGGGCTGCCCTCGCGGGTGCGTGCCGTCTCCATACTGAGCTCGGCCTCACCGAGAAAGCGGATCTGTAACCGCGCCCCCAACCCACCGCGGTGTTTCCCTGCACCCGCAGAATCAGGACGCAGCTCGAACGCTTCATACACCACGGGAAACAACAGCTCAGCCGTCTCGGCAGGCAGATTCATACAATTCCCGAGAGGATCCATCGTGACACTCATGCCATCGCCATAGGGGGTACCACCCCATCCGCCCGCCGGGAGATCGGAAAAGACCGACAACTGCCCACCTCTGGGATCCTTGACGGCACAAACAAACCAGTTGCACTCGGCGAACGTCGGTGCCGTCACCCGCTGCGGAATCGCCTTGGCCAAGGCCTGCCACATCGCACTGGTAATTTTGGACGAGGTGAGGGTCGTACAGCCGATCGTCGGCGCGGGCCACTTGGCATTCAACCAACAGTCGTCAGGGAGGATCACCTTGATAGGAGCGAACATGCCTCCGTTTGCGGGCGCATCGGGATTGAGAAAGAACTTCAGCGAATAGTATACCGCGGAGTAGGTGTTCGCCATCGGCGAGTTGATCGCGCCCGTCACCATCGGATCAGAGCCAGTAAAGTCGACGGTCATCTCATCTCCCGTGACGATCAGCTTCACTCTGATGCGGATGGGGTCATCAGAGAAGCCGTCGGTGTCTGCATAATCCTCGCCCTCGTAGATCCCATCTGGGATCGCGGCGATCGCCTGACGGGTCATCCGCTCCGTATAGGCAATCACCTCTCTCATCGCCAAGCGTACCGTTTCTTCTCCGTACCGTTCGGCTGCCCGCTGCAACTCCGCTTCGGCAGCACGCAGTGCGCCGAGGTGCGCCTGGATGTCACCTTCGACGTACTGCGGTGTCCGCGTATTGTTGGTAATGATGCGGAACAAATCGTCGTTGATGGTGTAGCGTTCACACAGCTTGAGGGGCGGCAGGCGAAGCCCTTCGGCAGCAATATGGGTCCCAAAAGCCTGCCCTCCTGCTGCCCCACCTCCCAGGTCGGTCCAGTGGCCACGGCTCACGGCAAACCCCAGGAGCCGACCACGGAAGAAGATTGGCATGGTAAAGGTGATATCGTTGATGTGCGTACCTCCCTCATAGGGATCGTTCAGCACGATCACATCCCCTTCCTGGAGCGACTGCACACCGAACCGTTTGGTCGTTGCCCGTGCACTGAACTGCATGGCCGCCAGATGGACCGGACAGTTGGCCGTCTGGCCGAGCAGCCGCAGCTCGGCGTCGTAGATCGCGTTGGAAAAATCCACCATATCGTACAAAATGGGCGAAAAAGAGGTTTTCTGCAGGATTTGGCTCATGCGGGCGCAGGTGTATTCAAACAGACTGCGCAAAACCTCAAAGGTGACAGGATCGAGAGTCGGTTGTTGCAGGGAATCAGGCATCGCCGACAGTGCCATACGTCCTCCCTCAATACTGGCCGGTGGCCAACAGGTTTCTGCTCGTCCTCAGCAGGTATCGCGCTACCCTTAGCAGTTCTCTCGTCTTCCTCCAAGCCGTGGACTCTGTCTTTGGGGTCCCGCTGTGTCACAACCGACCCCAGGCACTTCCACAACCCTATCCTACAGTAATAATTAAATTTTCCCACTCATCGACCGCCGCCGCCGTATCGGGCGGTAACACCGCACAGGAGTGCGCGTACTCCACAATCGCCGGGCCGCGCAGAGCCAATCCAGGACGCAATCCCTGACCGTCATAGACCGGAGTGTCGAGCCAGTGGCCAGCAAAATAGACGCGCCGCTCGCCTTTGCGCGGGTCCCGGGCGGAAGCTGCGGTCCTCTGGAGGATCGGCGGTTTGTCGTTGTGTCCGATCACAGTGACTCCGAGACTGACAAAAGCGGGTGCAAATTGCGCGGAGGCCACACCATACTCGCGCCGGTGTGCGTCATGGAAATTCTGCACGATCTGAGGGAGAGAGGCCGCCGTCAGGGGGCCCACAGGGATAGGTGTTTCCACCTCGTAGGACTGGCCGATATAGCGCATCTGGGCACTGCGAGAGAGAGAAATGCGATCAGGGGGGAGATCCTCCTGCGCCAAGAGACCCCGCCCCTGTGCTTCGAGCTGTTCGTATAAGTAGTTGAGACGGGCAAGGTCAACACCTGCAACCGGAGCGTAGAAAAAGGTTTCCAAATCGTGGCGGATGTCCATCGCGGTAGCCCCAAACGCCGACGCCACTCCCGCATACGCAGGCACCACGACCCGCGGGATACCGAGAGCACGGGCGATAAAACAGGCATGCATCGGCCCCGCTCCGCCAAAGCTGACGAGGACGAAGTCGCGCGGATCCCGACCACGGTCGATCAGCACCATTTTGATCGCCTGGGCCATATTCTCACAGGTAATCCGGAGAATTCCCTCTGCGGTGCGCAACGGATCCAGACCGACCCGACGGCCAAGCCGGACAATCGCTTCCTCTGCAGCCCCGCGGTCGAGGGGAAACTTGCCGCCCAGGGTCGGCTCTAAACGGCCGAGCAACAGATTGGCATCGGTCACTGTTGCTTCGGTGCCGCCACGACCGTAACAGGCCGGCCCAGGATCGGCCCCCGCACTCTGCGGACCGACGCGCAATGCCCCCCCCTGATCCACCCAGGCAATCGATCCGCCACCTGCACCCACGCTGCGGATGTCGAGCATCGGGGTGATCACCGGCACTTCCCATTCCACTTCATACTCGCGCGTCACCAACCCCCGTCCATCCTCCACGATCGAGGTGTCGAAACTCGTCCCCCCCATGTCCGTGTGAATCGCCCGCGGAAACCCTGCACGGACACTGAGATACGCGGCGTACGCGACTCCTCCGGCCGGGCCCGACTCGATCAACTCTTCCGGTCGCTGCTTGGCCAGCTCTACCCCCATCATGCCACCGTTGCTTTTGATGACGAACAGAGAGCCCCGAAACCCCTGCTCCGCCAACATCGTGCTCAGCCGATCGAAGTAGGCGCTCATCACCGGCAAGAGAACTGCGCGGATCGCCGTAGTCATGAAGCGCCCAAGTTCACGGAACTTGGGCCGAGTTTCAGAGGAGAGGGCAATATAGGCGTGTGGCAGCCGCGCCTGTAAGATCTCCCGCATACGTTGTTCATGCAGCGGATTGGCATAGGCGTTGATGAAGGCAACGGCGACCGAGCCGAGCCCCAGCTCAGCAATCCGATCTGCTACACGACGGGCTGCCTCTTCATCGAGGGGTTTGAGCACCGTGCCCTGCGCACTCAACCGTTCAGGGACCGTGAAGCGGTACCGCCGTGGAATGATCGGCTTCGGCTTGGTCTGGTACGGGTCATACAAGTGCTGGCGCCGCTGGCGACCGATCTCGATCGTGTCGCGGAATCCCTCCGTCGTCACCATCGCTGCCGGCGGATAGGATCGCTCGATGAGCGCATTGGTGGCCGTAGTCGAGCCGTGGATGAGCGTGGTGATGCGCTCGATCGGCAGCCGCGCCTGTGCGATAACCTGGAGCACCCCGAGAGCCCGGTCCTCTTTCGTCGTCAAGACCTTTGCCGTCACACTCTGCCCGGTTTCTTCCTCCCAGGCAAAGAGGTCGGTAAAGGTCCCGCCAACATCAATGCCAACCCGCCACATACACATCCTCTGCTGCGCCGTGGAATTCACTCCTTGTAGCCCACCAAGACCGCAAAGGAAAGATCAGGCGCAAGAGCATGGTGTTGTGCTCTGAGCTGTTTGGGATTAAAGAGCATATCTCAACTATAGGGTACCGGTAGAGGACAGCACGATGGCGGAACAGCACGAACGCTGGGGGAGTCGCATCGGGGTGATTCTGGCAGTCGCTGGGTCTGCCGTGGGACTGGGGAACTTTCTGCGTTTTCCAGGACAAGCAGCCCAGAATGGCGGAGGCGCATTCATGATCCCGTATATCTGCGCCCTCCTGCTCTTGGGGATCCCCATCTGCTGGGCCGAGTGGACGATGGGACGCTATGGTGGACGCAAAGGCTTCCGTTCAGCCCCTGCCATTATGGGGGTCGTCGGCAAGGGAGCCGTGGCCCGTTATTTAGGGGTGCTCGGTCTTCTTATTCCCCTCGTCATCTACATGTACTACGTGCTCATCGAGTCGTGGTGCCTGCGCTACTGCTTCGCCTACCTGTTCGGCGGCTTAGACTTAGGAACAGACCCGACGAAATATGTGGCGGCCTCGGGGGAATTTTTCACTGCCGTGACCGGTGCGGATGCAAACGGCGTCACCCTGGCTCAAGGAGGTCTGCATCCGAGCGTCATCTTCTGGGCAGTGGTCTTCGGGCTGAACTTCTGGTTTCTCTACCGTGGTCTCTCCAAAGGGATCGAGACTGTCTGTATGTGGGCGATGCCGGCTATGGCACTCTGTGCCGCCATCGTGCTCGTGCGTGTACTCACGCTCGGCACCCCAGACCCGACCCACCCAGAGCGCAATGTTCTGAACGGCCTCGGCTTCATGTGGAATCCAGACTTTTCCAAGCTGGGTGATTTCAAGGCGTGGCTGGCAGCGGCGGGCCAGGTGTTTTTCAGCTTATCGGTGGGCTTCGGCGTCATCATCAACTACGCATCGTACCTCACTAAAAAGGACGACGTGGTCCTCTCCGGTCTCACTGCTTCCTCTACCAACGAGCTGTTCGAGGTTGCCTTCGGCGGTCTCATCACCATCCCGGCTGCCTTTGTCTTCCTGGGGGCGAGTGCATCTGTCGGCAGCGCATTTGGGCTCGGGTTTCAGACGCTGCCGGTCGTCTTCGAATATATGGGCGGGATCGGGCGCATGATCGGCGCCATCTGGTTTTTTATGCTGTTTCTGGCCGCCATTACCAGCTCGCTCTCTATGCTTCAGCCCGTGCTCGCGTTTCTGATGGAAGCGCTCGGGATCTCGCGTGGACGGGCGGTATCCCTCCTGGGCGTGATCACGCTTCTCGGTTCTCTCTGGGTCATCTATTTCAGCAAAGGACTCGTGGCCCTCGACACCATGGACTTCTGGGTTGGCACCACCCTCATCTTTGTCTTTGCCACCGTGCAGATTATCTGTTTCGGCTGGGTCTTCGGGGTCGAGAAAGGGTTAGCAGAAGCACACCTCGGTGCCCAGCTGCATATCCCCTCGTTCTTCCGCTTTATCATCAAATACGTCTCTCCTGTGTACCTGTTGATCGTCTTCGGGGGTTTTTGTCTGCAAACCCTCCCGGGTTACCTCAAAGAGCTAGAAACGAACGACGTCGCACGCTGGACTCTGATCCTTATCGGGATTGTCCTGCTGCTGCTCATCGGCATGACGCGCAGAGGCGAACAACGCTGGCGGGAGATGGGGCTTGACATCGACGGTTGCACCCCACCACGGGACTAGGAGGAAACACGGATGACCATCGGCGGCTGGATCTTCATGGTCCTCTCGGTCAGCCTCGTTGTCGGCTTAGCCACTTTCTGCTTCTACCGCGTCCTCACGACTACTACACGCCCACCCCGAGCAGACGTGCAGTCCTCCCCTCTTGGCCAACCGGCAGAGCCCCAGCGACCGCGCAAGCAAACGAGCGGGTAATCATCACCAGGGCCGCAGCGAGCTCGATCACACAGAAGAGTGTTGACGCCGGGCTACCCAAGGCTGGCGGTATGTTGTCGTCGCCTCCTCGATCTCGACGTAGCCGGTCATCGTGTCGCCATCCACCTGCGCGCTGAAGGTCAGCCACAGCCTCTCCCGCGGGAGAACGACAAAACGGAAGCGATCACCACTCAACGCGACGTTCATGAGGGGGATCTCTCTGCCCTCGATCCGCAACACGCCACCGACTTGCTGAAACTGCTGCGTGAGATGCAGGGTGCATGGCTGCAGGTCTGGCGGACAAGGCTGGGGCGATACCCAGTCCCCAGCAACCTGAGCAGGGATGACCCAGAGGTATATTTTGTGATCGCCGACCCGTACAGTACGGTCGGGCCGCCAATCGTCCATGTGAAACTCGTGAGAGACAACGCGGCTGCCCGGTTTCAGCTGCTCCAGCAGGATCGACCGCAGCTGGAGATTGACCGTGGGTAGCAGATAGAGGGTGACTACAGTGGCAGCATGCAGATCCGTGGCAAAGAGATCTTGCTGGAGGAACTGTACACGGTCGGTGACGCCAGCCTGCTGCGCGTTTGCCTGGGCTTCACTGATGCGTTGGGGGTTAATGTCCACCCCGACTCCGCGCGCGCCGAACCGTTGCGCCGCAGCGATGACGATACGTCCATCGCCACATCCGAGGTCATACAGGACATCATCGGGGGTAACTTTCGCCAGGCGTAACATCTCCTCCACAACTGCATGGGGTGTCGGCACGTACGGTACCTGGGGCGCATGTTCTCCCCCAAGTTGTTCCTGCGCCCACACACAGACCGCCTCTATACAGATGAACCACAGGAACAACGGGTAGACGAACCTTCGCATGGCGTTCCCCCCTTTTTCCGACTTGCTGCTCACGCAGGGCATCGGAGGCGAGCGGGCCATAAAAACAGAAGGCCTATTGCGAGGACCGCAACCCCGACGAACGCCCCCATGCCGGTGTACGCAAGGCTAGAGTAGAGCAGATATGCCGCAGTGGCGCAAAAGAGCAGAGGAAGCAGCGGGAAAAGCGGGACTCGGAAGGGACGGTCAATCTCGGGCTCCCGCCAACGGAGGACAATCAATGCGACCCCGGTCAAGAGGAAGAAGAACCAGAACACCGGCGCGGTATACTCGACCATCGTCTCAAAGCCAGTGCGGGTAAACAGGCCGAGCAGCACGAGCGCCAGGGTGATGGCCCCTTGCACGAGGAGTGCGGTCGTCGGCGTGTTAGCCCTGCCGTGCCAGCGTCCAAGCGCGGCGAAGAGGGCAAAGTCCCGCCCCAGGGCGTAATTTGAACGCGCACCGGTGATGATAGAAGCGTTCGCCGAAGTCAGGGCTGCCAGCAAAACAATCACGCTGATCACCTGCGCTCCACCTTCGCCAACGGCACGGCGCAGGAGCTCCGCCGCCACCGCATCAACCGCTGCCATCTCGGCAAGCCCGAGGCCTCGCACATACGCCCAATTCGCAAGCAGATAAACGGCTGAGATCACCCCCACTCCCCCGAGCAACGCCCACAGCATGGTGCGGCGCGTTCCCTTGATCTCAGCCGAGACGTAGGCGGCTTCGTTCCACCCCCCGTAGGTCAGCAACACGAAAATCATGGCCAGTCCCCACGAACCTGGAGAGACTGTACCAGGTGACCGCCCTGGAGACACCTCTGGAGTCACGAGGAGAAGACCAGCGCCGATCACACACAGCACCCCGAGTATTTCGAGGGTTGTGAGGAGGTTCTGGGTCCACTTCCCGAAGCGGAGGCCAAGCAGGTTGAGGCCGGTTAACGCGGAAACCAGCAGGGCGGCATAGAGGGCGGACGACGACTCCCCTAACCAGAAAAGCTGGGAGGCATAATCCCCAAAGACGAACGCCAGCAGAGCGATCGAACCGGTTTGGATCACCGTCATGCGCGCCCAGGCAAAGAGAAAAGCCACCCCCTTGCCAAACGCACGCGCGAGAAAGTGATAATCCCCACCTACATGCGGGTAGGTCGTGGCTAACTCCGCATAGCAGAGCGCACCGATCAGCGAGATACCGCCACCGAGCAGCCAGAGGACCAAGAAGTGCGTCTCGCTCTCCACATTGGCGGCCACGAGAGAAGGGGTACGGAAGATCCCCGCGCCGACTACAATGCCCACCACGAGAGCGATCACATCGCACAGCCGCAACTCAGGTCGAGGTCCTACCATCCGCCTCACCTCTCCCCGCTCAGAGGGAGTTTGGTCTTTTCTCTCTCTCATATATGCTCCCAGCCGTTTGCGGAATGCCTTTCGCGAAGGCAGCCAAGAACATCGGCCGGTTTGGTGAGGACAGGTCCCCTCCCTTGACGGCAGCAGTGCACAGATGACACCTCAGTGACCATCCGTGCAGAGAGGAAGTATGGGAAAGACCGCCGAGGCAATCCGACTCGAGGAGGACAGCCAGCGCAAGAAAAACTGGAAGCGCTGGGGGCCATACCTGAGCGAGCGTGCCTGGGGTACGGTGCGTGAAGATTATAGCCCTTCTGGCGCCGCCTGGGATTTCTTCCCTCATGACCACGCTCGCTCGCGGGTGTACCGCTGGAACGAAGACGGCCTTGCCGGCCTCTGCGACCGCCGCCAATACATTTGCTTTGCCCTAGCGCTGTGGAACGGACGTGACCCCATTTTGAAAGAGCGGCTCTTCGGGCTCACCGGCCCCGAAGGGAATCATGGCGAGGACGTCAAAGAGTACTACTTCTACCTCGATTCGACCCCGACACATTCGTACATGAAGTACCTCTACAAATACCCGCAGGCTGCGTTTCCCTACGCGCAACTCGTAGAGGAAAACCGTCGGCGGGGCCGTGACACCTCCGAGTTTGAATTGATCGACACCGGAGTCTTCGCAGAGGATCGCTATTTCGACGTCTTCGTCGAATATGCCAAAGCAACCCCCGAAGAGATCTTGATCCGTATCCAGGTCATCAACCGCGGGCCAGACCCAGCCCTGCTCCACCTCCTGCCCACCATCTGGTTTCGCAACACCTGGTCCTGGGGCCTCGACATCCGCCGGCCCTATCTCTACTGGAGCGACGATGCGATTGAGCTCCAACACTCTTACTACGGCAAACGCTGGCTCTGCGGCGAAGGTTCGCCGACTCCGCTGTTCACGAACAACGAGACTAACTATCGCCGCCTTTTTGGAAGCGAGAACGACTCGCCATACGTGAAAGATGGCTTCAATGATTATCTCGTCCACGGCGTGCGCGAGGCTGTGAACCCTCGCCGGACGGGTACGAAAGCGGCTCTCCACTACCTGTTGCACATCGATCCGCACGCCAGCATGTACATCCGACTCCGGTTGACTGACACTTCCCAGTCGGCTCGGACGTTCGGTCCTGACTTCGACCGCCTACTCGCCCAACGCCAGCAGGAGGCAGACGAATACTATGCCGCCCTCGCCCCTGAAGGACTCTCTGCTGATGCCCGGAACGTGACGCGTCAGGCCTTCGCTGGCATGTTATGGAGCAAACAGTTCTATCATTACGAGGTCGACCGCTGGCTCAAGGGTGACCCCGCGATGCCACCCCCTCCCGTCGAACGGCTGTACGGACGGAATC
>JANWXO010000103.1 GCA_025057295.1 Candidatus Binatia bacterium
AACAAGGTGTCCATGACCGCAAGACCAGCAGCGCAGGCGACCGCATTCCCGCCGAAGGTCGAACCGTGGCTGCCGACGGTAAAGCTCTCCGCAATCTCCGCCCGGGTCAGCATGGCCCCGATGGGAATCCCGCCGCCCAATGCTTTGGCCAGAGTCATGATGTCCGGCGCGACTCCCTCGTGCTCATAGGCGAAGAGGGTCCCTGTGCGTCCCATTCCGACCTGCACTTCGTCGAAGATGAGGAGGAGTCCGCGACGATCACAGAGCTCGCGTAATCCTTTCAGATACCCCAGCCGGGGCACGTGTACCCCTCCTTCCCCTTGGATGGGCTCGACGAGAATAGCAATGGTGCGGTCCGACACCGCCGTTTCCATAGCTTCCAGGTCATCGTACGGCACGTAGCGGAACCCCTCGAGCAAGGGAGCAAATCCCTGGCGAACCTTTTCCTGGCCTGTCGCCGACACCGTTGCCATCGTCCGTCCGTGAAACGACCCCAGAGCGGTCAAGATTTCGTACCTGCCGTCGCGCTTCTCCGCGCCGAACTTGCGCGCCAGCTTGATCGCCGCCTCGTTGGCCTCGGCACCGCTGTTGCAGAAGAATACCTTCTCGGCGAACGAGTGCGTACATAACAGCTCGGCCAAGCGAGCCTGGGGCAGGGTGTGATGGAGGTTGGAGACGTGTGTGAGCGTGGCCACCTGCTCCTGCACCGCTTTGACGACGGCCGGGTGGCACTGTCCAAGGTTCATGACCGCCAGGCTGGAGAAGAAGTCGAGATAGGGCTTGCCGTCCGCATCCCACAGGCGACACCCCTGTCCGCGCACGAACGCCACCGGAAAGCGGGGATAGGTTCCACACAGATATTTCGTGTTCAAAGCAATGATGTCTGCATTGGTCATGGCGCGTGTCCCATCCCTTTCCTGGCTGCTGCCACACTCCTGCGCTTATACTACCTGCCGCACCACTTCGGTCCCGATCCCCTCCTTGGTAAAAATCTCCAGCAGGATCGCATGGCGCACCCGTCCATCGATGATGTGGGTTTTCTGCACCCCACCTTGCAAGGCCGCCAGGCAGCACTCCACCTTTGGAATCATCCCCTCGTTGATGGTTCCGTCGGCGATGAGAGCCTGCGCCTGCCCACTGTCGAGAGTAGGAATCAGGGTCCCGTCTCTGCCCTTCAACCCTTCGACATCGGTCAGCAGAATCAGTTTCTCTGCGTGTAAGGCCTCGGCCACTTTGCCCGCGACGAGATCGGCATTGATGTTATAGGTCTCGCCGTGCTCCCCGACACCGACCGGTGCGATTACCGGGACGAAGCCCGCTTCGACGAGGGCATGAATCACACGGGGGTTGACCGCGATCACCTCTCCCACAAGACCGAGGTCGTGTGTCGCGGGTGGCTGTCCCTGTTCCTCTACGGTGACCAGCATCTTGCGGGCGAGGATCAGCCCCCCATCCTTCCCGCTCAGCCCTACTGCCCGTCCCCCCTGACGATTGATGAGCGTCACTACCTGTTGGTTGATCTTGCCCAAGACCATCTCCACCACCTCCATGGTGGCAGCGTCGGTGACCCGCATGCCACGGACAAAGCGCGAGGCGATCCCCAACTTCTTCAGCATCTCCCCGATCTGGGGTCCACCCCCGTGCACGACGACAGGGTTCATGCCGACGACCTTGAGCAGCACGATATCCTGGGCGAAGTGTTGCTGCAGCTCCTCCTCTTCCATGGCGTGTCCGCCATATTTGATGACAAACGTCTTGCCGGAGAAACGCTGAATATAGGGCAACGCCTCGAGCAACGTCTCGGCCTTCTGGATTAGCGCATCCACCACTGTCCGTCCCTGTGGGAAATAGGAGCTTTATGCCCTGTCGCCCACGCTGGGTCAATACGTCCCCTTGGCTTCTCGCGGCCGACGTTATAAAAAGGAGGAGATGCGTACTCTGATCCTCACCTGGAGCGTGCTGCTGTGCTGCTCCCTGCCGGTACAGGCAGATTTATACCAGTGGACCGACCGTGACGGCGTCATTCATATTGTGGATGACGCTACTGCCGTGCCGGAGGCGTATCGTGACCACGTCAAGGTGTACCGCACTGCGACGCCGTCATCTGCGGGGTCCGCCGCAGACACCCTGCTCTCTCCCAGCAGAACCTATGCAGCGAACAGCCAAGGGGCGTTTGCCCAGCAGCTCGCATTCGACTTGGGTCTCATCAAGCATCCTGGTCAAGATGCCCTCGGCCCCCTGCGCGGAGTGGGGATTCAACCCGCCGGTGGATGGCGACTCGACGAGCCACTGACGCCGGAAGCTCTTTACGAGATTATCGCAGCAGCACGCCGCGCGGCAGACGCCAAACGCCTCCCTCTTTCCCCTGACGGGGCAGAAGCGGTCGTGCGCCAGGCTGCAGCACCATTTCTCCCTTCTCCCATGGCTCAGCCCGTGGAAGAATCCGCCGAGGACTCCGGTGTGGAAGAGGAACCGGAGGTGATCGTGATCGAACAGCCGCCACAGATCGTCGAGGTTATCCGCGAGCCTGTATACCTGCCGCCCGTTATTGTGGGGGTCCCGCTCTTCCCCTCTCACCCCCGTCATCGTCACACCCGTCGGAAAGGAGGAGACCAGTTCATCCCTCCCCCTCCTCCGACGGGACCGCACACGACTCGCCCTGGCCCAACCCACCTGCCACCGCGGGCGACTCATCTTCCGTTCGGCTCAACCCATCTCAGCCCGTTCCCCGACCCGTTTTTCCGCCGCTAAGGAGTCGCAACAATGAAGATCACCGTGTTTAGCGACTATATCTGCCCTTTTTGTTACATCGGCCTGGAAACGCTGCGCACAATCCAACCTGAGGTTCCGCCCTTCACGCTCGAATGGAAAGGGTTTCAGATCCATCCGGAATATCCGGCTACAGGGATCCCCATAGCGCAGCGCATGGCGCAGTACGGACAAGAACGCTACGAAGCGATCTGGCGCAAGATTCAGGCGCTCGCGGCCGACATTGGTCTGGAGATACGGCAGCCGCCGCTGCTGACCAATTCGCTCCTCGCACTCGAGGCGACCGAGTATGCCAAAGCCTGTGGTCAGGAGGAGGAGTTCTCGCGCGCCGTGTACCGTGCCTATTTCCAAGAGGGCAAAAACATCGGCGAGATCGAGGTAGTGCTGGACATCGCTACGGCGGTCGGACTGGATGGACAGACCCTGCGCGAGCACTTGCACGCGGGCACCTACTCGACGCAGATACGTACGTTCCAGCACGAAGCCCAGGCTCTCGGCGTCTCCGGCGTGCCCACGTTCGTCGTCGGGCCAGCGCAGATTGTCGGTGCACAGGCACGGGAGGTCTTCATCAGTCTGCTCAGACGCGTCGCGGAACGAGGGCTGGCGTAGTCTTCTGAGACCGAGCAGCCTCCCAGGCAGGTGGCTTCCTCTCCGCTGAAGGCGGGTCGGCCCACATGCCCGGCGCTACGCCTTCTTGTAGTCGTAGAATCCCCGCCCCGTTTTGCGGCCTAAGTAGCCAGCGGCGACATAGTTTCGCAGCAAGGGGCATGGACGGTACTTGTCGTCCCCCAGCCCATGATGGAGGCGTTCGAGCACAGCGAGGCAGGTATCCAGACCGATCAGATCGGCCAGCGCGAGCGGCCCCATCGGCTGGTTGGTGCCGAGCTTCATGCCCTGATCAATGTCTTCGACATTCCCTACCCCTTCGTACAGGGCGTAGATCGCCTCGTTGATCATCGGCAAGAGGATGCGATTGACGATGAATCCGGCATAGTCCTTGGCGAAGATCGTCGTCTTGCCCATCTTTTTGGCGAGGGCATCGACAACCTGCAGCGTCTCGTCCGATGTGACCAAGCCGCGCACGATCTCGACCAGCTGCATGACCACCGGCGGGTTCATGAAGTGCATCCCGATCACTTTCTCGGGGCGTTTGGTGACCGCGCCCAGTTGGGTCAGCGAGATCGAGGAGGTGTTGCTCGCCAGGATCACCTCGGGCCGGGTGATGCGGTCGAGTTCCTGAAAGATCGCTTTCTTGATCTCGTAATCCTCCGGCGCCGCCTCGATCACCAGGTCCGTCTCTCGCATGTCAGCCAGGGTGATAGTGCCGCGCACGCGGCCCAGGATCGCACGCTGCTCTTCTGCGGTCAGTTTCCCACGTTCGGTCAGCCGCGCCACTCCACGCTCGATGGTGGCAAGCGCCCTGTCGACCACCTCCCCCGCAATATCGTAGAGGAGGACAGAGAACCCAGCCTGGGCAGCGACCTGGCCAATCCCACTGCCCATTTGTCCAGAGCCGACAATCCCGATGGTGTGAATAGCCGTCATCGTCATGCCGGGAGCAGGTTGTCCGCTTCGAGTTCTTGGATGCGCGCGATGACGTGATCCATGAGCCAGCCTGGGGTAGAGGCACCCGCCGTCACCCCGATCTCGCGCACGCCGGCAAACCACTCAGGCTGCACTTCGCCCGGTTCTTCGATATGGTACGTTCTCGCCCCTTCCTCCCGACACACAGTCGCGAGGTGGCGCGTGTTGGAGCTGTTTTTCCCGCCGACGACGATCATGACCTCGACTTCACGGGCGAGCTCACGTGCCGCATCCTGACGTTCGATCGTGGGGTTGCAGATGGTATTGAAGACTTTGAGCTCTTTGCAGCGGGGAGCCAGGTAGGACAGCAGTGCACCGACCCGTTCGGTTTCTTGGGTCGTCTGCACCACGACCCCGACCTTCTTGGGCAGTTTGGCCTGACACACGTCCTCCGGGTGTTCAATTACGGTAGCAGCGCCACCTGCATGGCCTAGCGTGCCGATGACTTCAGGGTGCCTGGGATTGCCGAAGATGATCAGGTGGTACCCTTCGGCCACCAGCTGTTTGGCCTTGTTTTGCACCAGCGTAACCAGCGGGCACGTCGCGTCCACCACCGTCAGCCCTTTTTCCTGGGCCTGCTGATACACTGCAGGCGCCACTCCATGGGTGCGGATAATGACCGTGCCACCTGCCTCCAGCTCGTCGAGCGACTCGATCGCCTGCACGCCCTTCTCGCTGAGCGAGGCGACCACCTGTGGGTTATGGATGATAGGCCCTAGGGTGCGGACCGGTCCGTTGGTGGTCTCCGCCGTGTGGTGCACGATATCCAACGCACGTTCGACCCCCCAACAGTACCCTGCGTGCACCGCCTTACGAATGCGTCTCACGAGTGTCCTCCTCCTGCCACTGTTGCCACGCACCGGTGGTCCCGGTCTGCGAGCCAATCCACAGTTCCCCTCCCTCGTACAACTCTTTCTTCCAGATCGGCACGGTTTCCTTCAGTCGGTCGATAGCATACCGGCACGCCTCGAAGGCGGCGTGGCGATGGCCAGCAGAAACAGCAATGGCAACGCTGGTCTCGCCGATGTCGACCCTGCCGATCCGATGGACCATGGCGATCTTGACGATCGGCCAGCGCGCCAAGGCTGCAGCAGCGATCTTGTACATCTCTTTTTCCGCCATGCCCGGGTAGCACTCGTACTCCAAGCGGATCACCCGTCGCCCTTCGTTGGTATTGCGCGTGGTACCGAGGAAGGTTGTCGTCGCCCCGGCCGTGGGGTCGGCAACACACTCGATCAATTCTTGCACATTGATCGGACTGTGAGTGATCCGGCAGAAGATCCGCGTCGGTTCTTCAGGCATACCTCCCCCGCTGACAGGTGGGATCAGCGCGAGTTCGTCATTATCTTGGAGGGGGTGGTCTTTGTCAACATACTCGTGTGCAACGGCAAAGGCCACTGCACGCTCGACGGCAGCCAGTTCGGGATGTTCCTCGACCAGCAGCCTCCAGACGGTTGCCACCGTCGCCCCCGCTGGGACCTCGCGGATGTCCTCGCTCTTTCCCAAACGCTCCCGCAGGGAGGCGAAAAAACGGACCTTAATGCGCATGGCGCTCTCCCCGCAACAGAAACATCATGTGCCCGAGTTCGGGCAGTACGAGCTTGGTCATGCCCAATTCCACCGCACCTGTGGAGCCAGGTAGAGAAATAATGACCTTCCCCTGCGCCACGCCCGCGGTGGCACGTGTCAGCATGGCCGCGGCGCCGATCTCTTGGTAGCTCAACATGCGGAACAACTCGCCAAACCCGCTGATCTCCTTCTGCAACAGCCCTTGAATCGCCTCGAAGGTCGTATCCCGCGGGGCAATACCGGTGCCTCCGTTGATAATGATCGCATCCACCTCCGGCTGCATGAGTAAGGTCTGCACCGCCGCGGTGATCGCATCGGGATCATCCTTGAGGATCTGATAGGACACCACCGGATGATGGTGTGCCGCCAACAGCTCTTTGATGCGTCGGCCGCTCGTGTCGGTCTCCGGGGTACGGGTGTCACTGGCGGTAATCACCGCGCAGCGCACGGCACGATGGGCCTTGTCGTGGTGTTCTCGGACCGCCATACCTCCTCACACGCGCACGTAGGCGTCTGCCGGGGCCAGACCAGCACATTGCTGGGGGTGCAAGATTTCAGCCAAAATGGCCGCACTCTCGACGAGTCGCGGACCGGGACGGTTAAAGTAGGCACTGCCATCCACAATGAACACCTGGTTTGCCTGCACGGCGGGGAGAGCAGACCACTGCGGATGGGACGTCAGAGCCGGCAGGTCGCTCTGTGTCTGGCGGATCGTGAACCCGCAGGGCATCAGGACGATGACCTCCGGCCGATACGCCACCAGCGCTTCCCAGGTGAGCGCAGGACTCTGCGCACCGGCGGTGGCAAGCGCATACTCTCCCCCAGCAATCTCGACCAATTCTGGCACCCAGTTGCCCGCTGCCATGAGGGGGTCGAGCCATTCGAGACAGGCCACACGCGGACGGGGCAGATGGCGGGTGGTCTGTTCGAGCTGCCAGATCCGTTTTTTCAAGCTGTGTATCAAGGTTTCCGCAGCCGCCTCCTGACCAGTCGCGCGCGCCACGCGCCGGATATCCTCCCAGATATCGCTGAGCCGTTGAGGACGGAGCGAAATCACCTGTACGTCCGGAGTCAAAAAACAGCGCACCGCTTCCTCGACTTCCGGCAAGGACACAGCACAAACCTCGCACTGGTCCTGGGTGACGATGAGATCGGGCTGCAGCGTCTGCAGGACATCGGTGTCGATGCGGTACACGCTGAGCCCCTCGCGCACGATCTCTCGCACGCGGGCATCGATGGCGGCACTGGTCCCGCGCGGATTCACCTTGGGAGCGGTCAACGTCGGCAGGCCGATCACGTCCGGGGGGTAATCGCACTCGTGCGAGACGCCGACCAAGCGGTCGCGCAATCCCAGGGCACAGAGAATTTCCGTGCTACTCGGCAACAGGGAGACAATCCGCGCAGGGACAGGCATCGCGACCCCTTACATCAGCAGACGCGGTCCCGGGGTATCCGGCTCGATCTTGTCGCCACACGTGGAAGAACAGGCGGTGCACAGGTACTCGAACTTATTTCCCTCCGGGAGAATTAACAGCAGCCTCTTGCGTACCGGCATGGCCCGGCGACAGGTCGGACAGTAGAGTAACGAGGCTTCGAGTTGCTGAAAACTCGCTTGTTTATTCACCCGTGCTGCCTCCTTTCTGCAACGGCCATACAGACGAAAGGCCCCTGCTCTTCTCCTCCACGCAGCTCCGAGCGGGGCAGTCGTAATGTACCATCCCCGTACGGGAGTGGCAATGAAGCCATTGCCTTGCTCGGTAGGAGCGGCTACAACAAAGCCGTCCAGGGAGCGTATCTCGGTCGATGGCATCACCCGACATCCGCAAGATTTATATCGAAACCTACGGCTGCCAGATGAATTTGGCCGACACCGAGCTCCTGCTCGGGCTCCTCAAACCGCAGGGCTACGAGCCGACACACGATGCCAGCCAGGCGGATGTGATCCTGCTCAATACCTGCGCTATTCGCGAGCACGCCGAAGAGCGGGTACTCGGTCGCCTCGGTGTCCTGGTCCGTCATAAGGCACGCAACCCCCGGGTGCTGCTCGGTTTAGCCGGCTGTATGGCGCAGCACCATCGCGAGAAACTCCTCGAACAAGCACCCTTCTTAGATTTTGTGGTCGGTCCCGACGCCTACCGCACCCTGCCCGCGCTGTTGACCCAAGAAGAGAACGACGCGCCCTTCGTCTCGGTGCGCCTCGACCGCGAAGAGACCTACGCCGATATCACCCCGGTCCGCGGCGAAGGCGTGCGTGCCTGGGTGACGGCGATGCGGGGGTGCGACAGATTCTGCACCTTCTGTATCGTCCCCTATGTGCGGGGACGCGAACGCAGTGTCCCGCTTGCAGCACTCCTGGCACAGGTGCGGGAACTCGCCGCGCACGGCTACAAGGAAATCGTCTACCTCGGCCAGACGGTCAATGCGTACCACGATGGAACGGCTGACTTCGCCGACCTCTTGCGACAGACCGCAGCGATCGAGGGCATCGAGCGGATTCGCTTCACGTCGCCGCACCCGGCGGACATGAGCGAACGGATCATCGAAGCGATGGCAACCTTCCCGAAGATCGCTCCCTATCTCCACCTTCCCCTGCAGTCCGCTTCAAATCGCGTGCTGCAGCGGATGGAACGCGGGTACACGATCGAACACTACGCGGCGCTCGTCGAACGGCTGCGCGCGGCGCTGCCGGACCTTGCCCTCTCGACCGATATCATCGTGGGGTTTCCGGGCGAAGACGAGGCTGACTTCCGCGCCACGTATGACTTCATGGCACAGGTACGTTACGACTCGGCCTTTATGTTCAAATACTCCCCGCGGCAAGGGACGAAAGCCTATAAATGGGGCGAGACTGTTTCCGAGGAAGAAAAAGGACGACGCCTGCAAGAGATCATCGCCTTGCAAGAGCGCATCTCGAGGGAAATCAACCGTCGCCTGATCGGGCAGACGGTCGAGGTGCTGGTCGAGGGGCCGGCCAAACGTCAGCCGGGCTGGCTCGCCGGCAAGAGCAGACAGTTTAAAACCGTGGTGTTTCCAGGCGGACAGGTGCAGCCTGGCGACCTCATTCAGGTGCAGGTCCGGGACGCGACCGCACACACGCTCATTGGAGAGGCGAGATCTCCAATGCCGGTATGAGGTCCGCGGGGTTCTTCCTCCCCTCGCCTCCGCTACGCCAGCACCTCCAGCACCTTCTCCGCCGGCCGGGCGATGATCGCCTGCCGGCCTGTGACGACAATCGGCCGTTGCATCAGGACCGGATGCTGCAACAGGAGATCGACGACAGCCTCACGGGTCACATAGTGACTGGCATCGAGCCCCAGTTGCTCGAAGTGTTTGTCTTTCCGCACCAGATCTGCCGGCGGGGTTGGCAGCATATCGAGCATCCGCTCGAGTGCCGCTCGGTCGAGAGGAGTTTTGAGATATTCGATCACGTCGAACTCGACGCCGCGCTCACGCAAGAGCTCGAGCGCTTTCCGTGACTGCCCTCACCCAGGATTGTGATAGATGCGCACCCGCTCCATCTCCCTTGCCTCCCTCGGGAAGTTGCGGTTGTAATGTACGCAGTGTGCGAGTGGAAAGAAAGGGCATGTATGGAGAGCAGCACGACCCGCCGTTTTGTCGAACAGACATGGAGCGACAGCATCCTCCCGGCGCTGATGCAGTACCTCACCATCCCGAATCAATCGCCGGCATACGATGCGGAGTGGGCCACCAACGGGTATATGGATCAAGCGGTGGCACTCGTAGCAGACTGGATCAGCGCGCAACAGGTGCCAGGCCTCACGCTCGAGGTTGTTCGCCTGCCAGGACGGACCCCACTGCTCTTTGCCGAGATCGCGGGCGACCCGCGCGATACGGTCCTTCTCTACGGCCACCTCGACAAGCAACCACCTATGGAGGGCTGGCACGAAGGGCTGGGGCCGTGGCAGCCGGTGCTCAAGGACGGCAAGCTCTACGGTCGCGGTGGCGCCGACGATGGCTACGCTGCCTTTGCCTCCGTGACGGCCATCAAGGCACTCCACGCACAAGGGCTTTCCCACGCCCGCTGTGTGATACTCATCGAAGCCTGTGAGGAAAGCGGCAGTTTCGATCTGCCCCATTACATCGACGCTCTGCAAGAGCGCATCGGTTCTCCCAGTCTGGTCATCTGTCTCGATTCCGGCTGTGGGAATTACGAGCAGTTATGGATTACCACCTCTCTGCGCGGACTGGCGACGGGAACCCTCACCGTCTCTACGCTCACCGAAGGGGTCCATTCGGGCGCCGCGAGTGGTATCGTCCCCTCGAGCTTTCGGATCCTGCGGCGATTGCTGAGCCGTTTGGAAGACGAACAGACGGGAGAGATCCTCCCGCGGGTATTCTCTGCGGAGATCCCTGACGAGCGCCTGCAGCAAGTGGCGACGACTGCCCAGGTGCTGGGGGAAAGCGTGTATACGGAATATCCTTTTCAGCCCGGCACCTCGCCGGTCACCCGTGACGTACGCGAAAGCCTGCTCAATCGCACCTGGCGACCACAGCTCGAGATTACCGGTGCAGCGGGCCTGCCACCGCTCGCGCAGTCCGGCAATGTACTGCGTCCATTTACTGCAGCGAAAGTCTCCCTCCGGCTCCCACCGACGGTCGACGCCAAGGCCGCGACCGCTGCCCTGAAAGAGTTGTTGGAGACAGATCCACCGTACGGTGCCAAAGTCACATTCGCCGCCGAGCAGTGGGCGTCGGGCTGGAACGCACCACCACTGGAGCCCTGGCTCGCGGCCTCCCTCAGGCGAGCGTCCCTCGAGTTCTTCGGCAAGGAAGCGTGCTATATGGGGGAAGGAGGGACCATCCCCTTCATGGCGATGTTGGGCGAGCGGTTTCCCCAGGCCCAATT
>JANWXO010000104.1:0-7471 GCA_025057295.1 Candidatus Binatia bacterium
AGGCCCATACTCAATTCCAAATGACCGAAGAGGCGAGGTTCCCGCTTTTGTAATATGGGGGAGAAAAAAGGTCAAGAAAGGGTGTGGGGGCAACGGCGAGCCGGATCGCTGCTCCGGCTGGCGTATGGCGTCACACACGTGGGAGCGGTACGGGTGGCAATTCGACTCGATCTCCTACCTGGATGCCGTGGCGACGGCAAAACCCACCGTTGACTTCGAGGACGAATTGCGCCGGACGACCGGAGGGGAGGGGGTGTTCGGAGAACGGAGTCGTGTTGTGGGCAATATGCACAATTTCCAGCGCCGAGCTGATGAAAATAATATCGAGCGAGAGGGGGGTATTCTTCATCCAAAAGGATTGCACCTCTTCCCGCGGAAAGAGAAAGAGCATGCCGTGCAGCTCGGGCAGCTCCTTCCGGTACATGAGACCGAAGCTCCGTTTTGCCGGTGAATCAGCGATTTCTACAGTGACGGAGATTGGACGGCCATGGCGGGGGTAGAGGACAACTTGCGGGGGTGTGGAGGAGCCACACGCCTGTACCTGAAAGAGGAGCGAGGAGAGCAAAAAAGGAGGAAAGAGCCGGCGTGGTCTCTGCCGGTGAAGCCCGGCGACCATCCTCTGCCCAGTTCGCTGTGGGGTCATGCGTCCTGCTCTTTCGTGGTGGTCTCCCTCGTACGCAGCGATTCCGCTACCAGCTCGACGAGGTCTTTGACCTCTACCTGTTCGTCTACGTTTTTCCCTTTGACTGCATCGTCCATCATGATCATGCAGAAGGGGCAGCCCACAGCGATCGTATCAGGAGTGGCTGCCAACAGCTGCTCCAGCCGTTTCTGGTTGATCCGCGAGCCCTCACGCTCCTCTTTCCAGACCGCTCCGCCGCCGGCGCCACAGCAGAAGGTCCGCGTCTTGGATTGAGGGATCTCGCGCAGCTGTAACTGCGGAATCGCTTCCAGAGCGGTGCGGGGGGCGTCATAACGCCGATTATGCCGGCTCAGGTAACAAGGATCGTGAAAGGTCACCCGCTTGCTGAACGCGTGTTGCGGAGTGATCAGGTCGCGTTTGAGCAGCTGTTCGATGTACTCGGAGCTGTGGTAGACGGTGTACCGTCCGCCCAAATCAGGGTACTCGTTTTTGAGGGTGTGGAAACAGTGGGGGCAGTGGGTGACGACTTCTTTGACGTTGTAGCGGTTCAGCGTTTCGATATTCTGTCGCGCGAGGGTGTAGTACAGGTACTCGTTGCCTAGGCGGCGGGCCGGGTCCCCGGTGCACCCCTCCTCGATCCCGAGAATGGCGAAGCGCACCCCCGCTGTTTGCAGAATGCTGACCATCGCACGCGACACCTTCTGGTTGCGTTCATCGAACGAGCCGGCACAGCCGACCCAGTAGAGCACGTCGGCGTGTGGGTCTTCGGCCAAGGTCTTCACCCCCAGATCCGCGGCCCAATTGGCACGCTTGTCGTAGCCGATCCCCCAGGGATTGGAGTTGACCTCGAGGTTTTTGAAGACGCTCGTCACCTCTTGAGGGAAGCGGCTTTCCATCATCACGTCGTAGCGGCGCATGTCGACGATGCGCTGAATATGTTCGATGTTGACCGGGCATCCCTCTTCGCACCAGCCGCAGGTGGTACAGCCCCAGATCACCTCTTCCGTCGCGACTTCGGTGATCATGTCCGGGCCGTTCCAGACAGGGAGTGCAACCGATCGGTCGCCCGCTGCCTGGTGCGCTTTAGCGGCGGCGAGCTGGTACAAAAACGGTGTCTTCTGCACCAGGTGTTCCCGTTGCACGATGACGAGCTTCTTGGGGTTGAGCGGTTTGTTGGTATTGACTGTCGGGCAGTTGATGGTGCAGCGTCCGCACTCGAGACAGGCGGCCATGTCGAGGAGTTGTTTCCAGGTATATTCTTCGATTTGTGAGACCCCGAAGGTTTCGGCGTTTTCGAAATCGGTGATCGGCGAGAGGCGACCGCGCGGCTGGAGGTTGCTGAAAAAGATATTGAGCGGCGCGATGAACATGTGCCGCATCTTGGTCAGCGCTACCGAAGCGAAGAAAGCAGCGATGATGAGCACGTGGATCCACCAGATGGCCAGATGCGTTCCAGGGCCGGCCTCAGCAGCGGCGAACAAGGCGGCAAAGGCGATCCCCATATAGCCCCAGCCCGGATGGCTCTCGGGGTTGGTGGCGATGCGTACGCCTTCGAGCATGAACCCCGTCACTCCGATGGCGAGGAGTAACACCAAGGGCAGCCCATAGCCCACACGGTTCTCAAAATTGTCCTGCAGCTGCTCAGGCGGAGGCCCTTCGAGGACGGCAGGGGTCTGCACGAAGCGACGATACAGAAATAAGCCGGCGGCAACGATGAGGATGAGGCCGCAGGTGTCCATGACGAATTTGTAGACTTTATAAAATGGACCGAAGTAGAAGTGCAGTGGAGTGTCGTGTTCGAGGGTGATCAGACCGGTACCGATGAACAAGCCAACGAAGGCGACAAAGAGAGCGAGGTGATACAGCCCGGCGGGTTTTTCCTTCAGGACATTCCCTTGCCCGAACGCGTCGAACAACAGCCGGCGAAAGCGCTCGGGCAGGTTGTCGAAGCGATGCTCCCAGGTGCCGACACGGATACGTCTCCACCAGTGGTAGGCGAGATAGAGTGGTGCGCCCAAAAAGGTCGTCAGCAGCACCACGTACATGACGATCTTGCCAGTGAGAGAAATATTCCAAAATATTTCTCTGGTGACCTCTTCCATGCCATCCTCCGCTGCACCCTGTTGTGACAGCTTTGCAACAAGCGCGCAAGGATCCCTGCACGCTGCTCAGGGGCGACAGCGGACGTCTGGAAGAGGAGAAAACCCCGGCTACTGGCGAAACCTTTGCCTGCGCTGTCCTGTTTGAGTCACGGTGAAAGTTCTCCCTGCCACGGTCAACGTCCCCGTCCGCGAGCTACTGCTCGGATTCGCCTCCACGCTGTAGGAAACGGTACCGTTGCCGGTTCCACTGGCACCAGCGATGACCGTGATCCACGACACATTGCTCGTGGCCGTCCAGGCGCAGTTGCTGGAAGCAGTCACGCTGATAGTGCCGGAGCCGCCACTGGCAGCATGCCGACGCCGTGTAGGAGAGATGGTGTAGCTGCAGCCGGGGGTGATGACAGGGTAGAGAGACAGCAGACCAGCGACGTCGTCGGGATGGAGGACAGCCCCGCGGCCATCGAGATGGGCAAACGCATACATCGTTGCTGCAGGATCGGTCGAGTGACCGAGCCCGAGGACGTGGCCGAGCTCGTGGGTTGCGACTTCCGCGAGATTGTTCGGATCCTGGTACAGCCTGCAACCTTCCCAGCCGTCGTTGAAGACGATATCCCCTTCGACGGCTTTGTGGTACGACCGGCCGTTGAACGGGAAGGTGCTGGAGGTGAACCATGGTCCGCCGACGGCGAGAGTACCGCTACAGTTCACCGGTGGGTCGATCATGCCGGTGGGATCACCGAACGTGATGGCATTGACCCCATCGAGGGCAAAACCGGCCGTAGTGGTCAGCCCGCCGTCTTGGTACCGAAAACTGGAGTTCGCCACCCCACTCCACGCCTGGTACGCGGCGCGTACTTGCGCGAAGCCCCCGCCCGGGACATTGGGGTCACCCCGTACGTTGATCTGCATCGTGACCGGGAGCCCGCTGTCGGGTTCGAACCAGCGGATGGGAATTCCGTCGGACGGGAGTAAGTAGGTGAACGATTGGTGCACAGCCGTAATATCGCCGGCAGATACGGGTGGAATCGTTCGCAACGGCAGTACCGGCCGAGGCTGGGTGGTCTGTGCCAGCAGGGAGCGGAGGCGTTCTTTGAACTTTGCAAAGGCGACGAAGCCCCCGCGGGCGAGAGCACGCTCTTCTGTGGTAGAAGGAGCGGCGAGTTCTCGCACACCGTAGGGGATATTACGGTAGGCGAACTCTACGCCGGTATCTCGATCGGTGAAGACGGAGAATTTCCCTTGGTAGAGGTGCAGTACGCGCGGGGTCCCGTCCGGGTTGCGCGAGAGGAACAGCAGCACCTTTTCTCCTCGGACGAACTCTGGGCTACCGTGGAGCCAGGAGCGGAGGGAACCCACGCTGCCGCCCATCTGTTTGAGTGTGAGGGTATCAGCGGGAAGGTCTCCTTTCAGGACCTCGTCGAGGGTGAGCGTAATGTGCGTCACAATTTGGTGTTCTCGCACGTCGAGCTGGCTTTCGATCCGCTCGACAGAGCCGACCACGATGGCGACGGCCTGGGTGACGAGATCACGGTCCGAGACCGGCACGACCGTGGTGGCATTGCCCAGGCGGGGCAGCGACAGAGAGCAGAGCAACAACACGAGGCAGAAGAGAACAAAACTCCAAACGCCTCTCGAGTCTTCTCCTACTGCGGCAGATGTCGTGCAGGAGGGATAGGAGAGAAGACGAGGAGAACGATCCAGTGACATTGCGACCTCCTTGCTCAACTCGATGCAGCAGCCTGAACGCGACGCCCCAGTGGAGCGACGCGAGCGGCGTTTGCCCGGCAGCCTTTCGACTCCATCCTGTACAGACACATGGATAGTACGTCCCACGTTTTCACGTGGTTTGCCTGTTCCGGGCTATCTTTGTTGCAGTGCATCGGGAGGTCGGGACAAAAGTTTAATCCCTACACGACACCTTCCGCCCTCAGGCCGGCCAGGTCGGCGGGGGTCAGCCCCAGGAGGGAACCCAGTACCTCGGCGGTATGTTGCCCCAGCAGGGGCGCCGGTCGAATATCGACCGGGGAATCGGAGAGCTGGACCGCACAGCCGAGCATGGTAAAAGTCCCGCGTGTGGGGTGCTCTATCGTCGTGACCATCCCGCGTGTCCGCAGATGTTCGTTCTCCAAAATATCACCGCTATCGAGGACAGCGCCGCAGGGGACACCGGCTTCGCCGAGCGTGCGCATGACCTCGAATTTGCTGCGCTGTCGCGTCCAGTGCGCAATGATCTCGAACAGCTCGTCGAAGTGGGCATTGCGGCTGCGTTGGTCAGCGAAGCGTGGATCGGTCAGCACATCCGGACGGCCGATGGTTCTGATCAGACTCTCCCACATCTCCTGTGTGGTGGTAATCACGTAGGCGTAATCATTCGGCCCTCCGGGGGCGCAGGGGTAGAGGTCTGTCGGTGCCAACACGGCCACGCGGTTGCCCATCCGCGGCGCCGGCACGCTGCCCAAATAGTGGCTCAGCATCGCGACGCGGTTGAGGTTCACCACTGCGTCCTGCATCGAGACCTCGAGACGCTGACCTTTGCCGGTTTTCTCACGCTGCAGCAGTGCAGCCAAGATGCCGACGGCGCAATGGATGCCCGTGCCGGTATCGCCGATCGTCGGCCCTGGCTTGAGCGGCGGTGTCGCTGGCGTGCCGGTGACGCTCATCGCCCCTCCCGTTGCCTGGGCGATCATGTCGAAACTTTTGTAGCGGGCATAGGGGCCGTAGGTGCCGAACCCTTTGACTTGGGCGTAGATGATGCGCGGGTTGATGCGCGCGATGGTTTCATACCCCAGTCCGAGCTCTTCCACCGCGCCGGGACTGTAGTTCTCGACCATGACATCGAAGTGGGGAACCAGTTGTTTGAAGAGTGCCTTGCCTGTGTCGCTCTTCAGGTTGAGGGTGATACTCTTTTTGTTGGCGTTGAGGAGGAGAAAGTAGGGCGAGTCCAGGCCGGGTTTTTCGGTGATGAGGTAGCGCCCCTGGTCGCCTCCCTGTGGAGGTTCGACTTTTATCACCTCTGCCCCGAGGAAAGCGAGAATTTCCGTGCATGACGGTCCTGCCTCGAACTGCGTCAGATCGAGAATCCTGATATGGTCTAGCGCTTTCATAACTCCCCTCCCGTCAGAGATAGGTGCAGTGTACCGTCTTCAGGGGCAAATGGGAATGCTCGCCCTTACCGAACGCGGGGATACGGCTCACAGACTCGAGCCTCCTGTGCGGTCACCGGTATTGGCAGGGGGGCAGATGTGGCGCCTGTTCATCCTCATGCCCTTTTCCCGGTCTCGATCAGGGGGACACCATACTGTGTGGCAAAGGCGATGACTTCCGTGCGCAGTGCTTCATCGAGGCGGGGAAGAACTTCAGCCTGGATCGTCGCCGGTACCCCGCCGTAGAATGCCTCAGCCATGGCGCCGGCAATACAGGCCAGCGTGTCGGTGTCGCCGCCGAGGGAGACGGCATTGCGCACCGCATCCTCGAAGTCGGTCGAGGCGAGAAAAGCGACTGCGGCAGCGGGGACCGTACCTTGGCAGGTCACATCGAAGCCGCCACGACGCTGCAGCACGCTCAAGTCGCTGCTGCAGTCGTAGCCGAAACCATCGGTGAGGAGAGTGGCGATCTGGTCTTTGGTGTGGCCATGGCGCGCAGCCAGGATAGCTGCGGCGACGGCTTGGGCCCCTTTGATGCCCTCTGGGTGGTTGTGGGTGACCGCGGCACTCCTGGCCGCTTCGCGTACGACCATATCGAAGTCCTCGAATGCCCAGCCGATGGCAGCGACCCGCATGGCCGACCCATTGCCGTAGCTGGAGTAGGGAGCCGCATGGTCCTGGAAGAGCCACGTAGCAAACCAGCCGCCATATCCGGCGTAGGGGTAGCGACGCCCCCAGCGGCGCAGTGCACTAGCATAGTCTTCGCCGTGCAGGATAGCGCTGGCGATGGCGACAGTGAGGACTGTGTCGTCCGTAAACGTTGAACCCGGCACGAAGAGGGGGAAAGTTTTCACCGGTGCCGGTGCTCCCTCGTACACCGAGCCGATCATATCGCCGGCAATCGCCCCGATCACGCACGTCCTCCGCTGAGAGCCTCAGCAGGACGCGGGTCCCTGCACTCGCGCCCCACCGCTCTGTCTCTTCACCGTGAGACCAGGGGGTAGCACAGCCCTTTGCCTCGGACAACAGGACAACGGAGGAGTCGGCTCGTGTAATCGCTGAGCGGTGGCAGTTGGGAAGCGTCGGGACGGTCTGGATTCGGTGAAGCTGCCTACGAGATCGATGCAGACACAGAGGACCGAATTCCCGAGATGCCTGGGGAAAAGAATACCGGCATGCGCCACCGGCTGGTTCATGCCTACTTTGAATCGATCGGGACATTCTCTGGAAAACAGTGCAAGAAGGTCCTCCGCCGCTGATGCTGTGTTGCACGCGTCTTTGGAGAAAGAGTCATGTCCCGCTTCATGACTGACCGTCTCATCGGCGACTCGTCCTCCGAGGAGCCCACGTGTCGCTGGTGCTACGACCGCGAGGCGCGATCTTCGACTTGGCCGAAGGTTGCCGCCCGGCGGGATATTCCGGCCAAAAAGCCTTGACAAAGGGCTCCAAGGAGGCAATAGCTATTGCGCAAGTTCTCGGGAGAAACCGGGGCGAGGGGAAACGAAGTAGACCCTGCAGTTTATCTTGGGGACCAAGCGATCCACTTAAACAGGAGGGAAAGACATGGCGATCTTTCTACCGGT
>JANWXO010000104.1:7481-10588 GCA_025057295.1 Candidatus Binatia bacterium
CTGGTCAATCAGGTTCGCCCGCGCGTCAAGGCGTGGCGCGCAGCCCGATGCTGCAGGCGAGGGTTGCCTTTCAGGGGAAACCCTCCCTCGTTCGCGTCTTCGTCGATGTGGATCCCGAGCCCACGGAGGTCATGGGAGAGGCAGTCCAACGAAGCAATGCGCTGCAGGTGATTGCCACTGAGATTGCGCCGGGCGAACTCGCTGCACCGCTAGCTCGATTCCTGATGCCATCTCGTTTTGCTCGGGGAGCGACCAGAGTGCTCGAGTGTGGGCAGTCGCGTGCTACCCATGACCACCATATAGGCAGCAATGGCGACCAACAGAAGAGCCACGAACCGGTGGAATGTTTCCAGAGGCATGCGCTCGACGACCTGCTTGGCTGCCCACGTGCCAATAACCATTGCGCATCCCATCAACGCGGCCAGAAGCCAGAATTCCCGATCCAGAACAAGATAGCGCTGGTAGATCGCCGTCTTCACAGCGTGCAGAGCAAGCGCGGTCACCGCCTCGCTGGCGATGTAGGCGACAGGAGGTAACTCCAGCGACAGGAAGATGGCGGCTCCGAGCGGCCCTGCGCTTCCTACCAGCCCCGACAAAAACCCAACCACCCCTCCACCCGCCACCAACAGTGCGGGACTGCCTGTCATGCGCAACACCCCAAAATACTTCAGGGCGACAAACACCAAGATGGTCGCACCGATCGCGCGGGTCACGGAATCTTCCGGGAGCTGGAGGAATGAAAAAGCTCCCACGATGCTGCAGGGAATAGCCCCGAGCAGAAACAGTCCGACCGGCTTCCAGCGGATATGGGTGAATCCCAAGCTCGCTCTTGACAGATTCCCGACGAGTTGAGCGACCGTGAGCAACGGAACAGCGTGCGTCGCGCCCACTGTGGCAACCAGCAGCGGCAGCAGCAAGAGTGCGCCGCCGAAACCCGCCGCGCCCGAGATGGCCGCTGCGATGAGCGCGGCAAGAAAGAGGATGACCGGTTCGAGCATCGAGTTCCTCGGGCTGAACGTCCCGGTACAGCAGCCCGCTGCTGATAGGGTGCGAGACACCCCTTTTACGTCACGCGCTGCTTACTCTGCCGACAGAGCCTCGGCGTGCTCGAGCACCCTCTGCGTCTCTTTGTCTGGCTTGTCGGTAGAGAGCCGTGCTTGCACAGGAGGCGCTTGGCGAGCGCGCGTAACTCGGCGCGATGTCCCAGGCATGGCCTTCCTGTGGATTCGGTACAGGCGGTCATCGGGAATCCAGCTTCAGCGTCTCATATCCACGTCGGATCACTGCGGCCATCAGCCTGCGCCGCTCGTGTAAGAACACCTCATACGGCATTTGCTCCCAGTTCGGCGGCAGCGCGTGAAGCTCGTGCATTCGGGCCCATTCCTCCGGAGCGAACCGTGCGCGGAGTGTGGGAACATATTGGGCAGGCGGCACATCGTTGATCTCGATGTTGTCAGGCCACTCGAGCAGTGCGAGGTTGGCTATCTGATTGATCTGTCTGAGGTCCTCGACGCCCTGACGCTCCAGCCAGGCGCGCGGAAAGAGGTGATGACGTTCGAGCGCCTTCTTCTTTCCCTTGATGGTAGGGTCGAGCAGGTCTTGGATCTTCTTGTGAGAAAACAGCACGGGCGCACCGAGACGGTTCTGGGCGGCGATGTAGGCAAACAGCCCCGGATTGCGGACCGAGGAGCTGTCGAGGTTCGCCGGTAGAGTGACTGACCAGAAATCGTTGGTCAGCTCAGCCGCCATGAGATCTTCCAGGGTTGCTATGAAGCCATCCGCGTCCTTTGCGCCCTTGAGGCGGTTGAGGTCGCCATCCATCACGGACTCCGGCGATCCGGTGTAACGTCCGGTGAGACTCGAAGCGAAGAACCAACGCGCGATTACCCGCTGCAGCCGGTGCTCGGGCACACCGAAGCGTTTGCGGCCGATCAGGTACACAGCGTATGCGTACAGCAAGACGTTCTGAGACGAGATCATCTCGCCGTTACGAAAGCCTGCACCGATGAGACACGACAGGAACTGATGCCAGTGTGTGAGATTCAGCACGTCCGCTTGGGCATCTCGCAACACCTTGAATTGTGCCTCGCGTCTCTCGGCGGAGAACGCACCAGTTTCCATGTCCTTGCCGCGCAAAATTTGGTAGACGCTCTTCAGCTGACTGCGCCAGAATCCGTACGCAATGGCGACACGCAACAGCTGGTCGGGGGCGGGTCGAATGAAGTGGTTGAATGGTGAGGCAGTCGTCCCCTGCGAGGGGGGCTTGCGCGCTTCCCGGCAGAATGCCTCCAGCGCGGCCCGCCCTTCGTCCCAGAACACCGACATCAGCGTCAGGATAAAGTCGGCTTGATTCAATCGTACTCCCTCGCTGTTGATGCGGACGAAGATGTCGGCGACTTGCTCCTCGTCCACCGTGGGCGCGATTTCCAGCGCTGTAAACGGATACTTCTGCAAGTCGAACAGTCGATCGAGATTGCGGCTGATGCGTTCTTCTTCTTCTTTCGATACAGGGCCTTTTACCTTCTGGAGCGATGCAAGGAAACCCTTGATCACTTGGTAGCTGGACTTGCCGCTCGCCCATAGCTCAGAGATGTCGGGTAGCCATTCCGGGTCTCTCCGTATGACCGCATCGCACACCTCAAACTTTCCATCTCGTGGGCAGAAGGCGATTTCGATCTGGCGCTCGCGGTACTCTTCGTCGAGCACCTTCCGGCCGCGGAACACTGCATAGAGTGAGGTCAGCCGCTGTTGCCCGTCCACGATCAGCCGCGACGGCACCGGGTGTTGCTTGCCATCCACTCCGATCTGCCTGGCGCCGTTTGCCGCAGCGTTCTCCCAGAGCAGGAGATAGCCGACCGGGAACCCACGGTACATAGAATCGAGGAGGTCGCGCACCTTGGCGTTCGACCAGACGAACGGACGTTGGATATCCGGCAGCCCGATGTCGCCGATCTCGATGTAATGCAGCAGGCCCGCAAGGTCGTAATCGACCTTCTTGAAACAGGTCTTCAGTTCACTCATAACCCTCTCTCCTGCAGGACCGTTCTGCAGCCTTCACCTGCAACTCGCCTGTAATCAGCTTCCCTGCGGCACATTGGCGCGGGGAG
>JANWXO010000105.1 GCA_025057295.1 Candidatus Binatia bacterium
CCTACCGCCCCAACTGGATCGGCTGGCCGCGCCAGCGCCATCCGTGGTCCCTGTTTGCCGTCGGCCCCCAGGCAACAATTGTGTCTCCAGATTTTGCCTGCGCCACGCAGCGCTGTGCACCAGACGTACCGGGAGATCGTATCAGCGTGGTCTACAACATTATGAAAGGGCGGGGGACACACCACTCGCGGGGGACTGGGAAACTACAATCGGCAGGCGTGCGACTGGTCGGCACAACCTGGTTTGGCGCGCAGGTGTCGCTCAACTATATCTGGATCCCCAGCGGTCCATGGGGAGACGGCCGGGAGTTCAACCGGCCACCGGTGGTGTATGGAGACTTTCCCTTTTCTGGGATTCCACCCTCTGGAACCTTCGAGCAGGGGTTGCGCGAATGTTTGAGCGCGAGCGGCAAGTCCAGCACGCGCAAGACCCCTGCCCCTGGGCCGCAGGTCTTCCTCACCGGGGCCGACCTGCGCGGCTACGACTGGCCTGAGCGGCGGCTCGATGCGCGGGGGAACCCACTGCCTTCGGCCAAACAAAAACAGGCAGCGCGGGTACCGGTCACGATTTGTGCCTTTACCCCTAAGCAGACCTACCGTCCCACTCACGTGTTCGGCTTTACTGTCACGTACAACGATTTCGACTACACCGGCGCGGTGTGGCGGCTGGAGCAGAGCATCAGCACCGAGGAGTATATGACTCGTTACCCGGTGGGCTATGGCGCACGCGGCACCCCGCCAAGAACACGCCCGGGGCGGTTGATGTTCCACCCGCAGGCGGTGTGGCGCAGCATGATCGGCTTTGACCTCTTCTCGGCGCTGTCGAACTACCCGGGCTTAGGCTGGACACGGCACTTGCCGGGGGACTTTGGGACGCAGGCGTCCTTTCTCAGTTTCCAGTGGTTGATGCGTTATAACCCGGCTGTTTCCAACACTTTTAGCGATTACAGCCATGGGGTCAGCATTGGCCCGAGTCTCCCCGAAGAAGGCGAACCGGTGCGCAAGGCGCAGCGCGGGACGCGCAACCACCATTGGAACCACTTATTGACGTTGGGATTAGCGGGACAGGGGTATTTCAAGAGCAAGTTGGAGCAGCGCCTGGCCGTGGCGTATGAGCCGCGTGGCAAACAGTTCCTGCTCTTCGGGCAGTGGTGGTGGCGGGATTTTTACAGTCTGCCGATCGATCTGTCGATGGGACTGGCGTGGTATCCCAATAGCCGCTTTAACGACTCGTGGTCTGGTCTCCACAATTTTACCGACCGCGATCAGCTCTGGCTGGAGGTCACCTATTATCTTTTGTAATCCTGCGCCGGGACGGTGTGGGAAGACCGTCCCCGAGCACGTTGCAACTGTAGACCCGGTTCAGCGGGGAGAAAGCTGAAACTATAGCGGAAAATACGCACGCTGAAGCTTGGTGCCGCCTCGCAGGGTCGAGGAGACCTTGAGCAGCAGGGGCGCCCTCCCGCCACTGACCCGCATGGCAGGGAGGCGCCCCGGATCAGCCACGCAACGCATCTTTGCCGTTCTTCCTACACGGCTTTCCTGAGCTCACTGGGCGAAACCGCTGACGAGCATGCTCCCCTCACTGTGGCTGCCTCGGTTGAGTGGTGCTCCCCTCCGTTTTAAGATGCTTCTCCGTTTGGCGACGAAGTTCGTTGCGCCGTAAGGGAGGAGCACCACGACGTCTCTGCTTGGGCAGGAAAGGAATGTATGGCAGCTCCGGTGACGATTTACCTCGTCCGTCATGGTCGACCTCAGGCCGGATTCGCTGAAGCGATGGACCCTGGCTTGGATGCGGCAGGACAGGAACAGGCTATCGCCCTGGCCCGTGAGCTCGGACCGCTCGGACCGCTCCCGTTGGTCACGAGCCCGCTCAGACGGGCGCGTGAGACCGCCTTGGCCCTCGAAACCTTGTGGGGCATCTCTGCCCGTGTCGAGCCCGCAGTGGGAGAGATCCCCTCGCCTACGACAGACCTGCGAACGCGTGGGGACTGGGTGCGCCACATTCTCCGCCAGCGCTGGAGCGATTTGCCGCTGGAGTATCGACGATGGCGTGACGCAGTCATTACCTTTTTATGCGGACTGCGGGCCTCGACAGTCGTTACGACCCACTTTGTCGCGATCAATGTTGCGGTTGGTGCAGCGACCGAAGATGATCGTGTGCTGTGTTGCCAGCCGGACTATTGCTCCTGTACGGTGCTGGAGCACGTGAACGGAACACTGCGTGTTGTGGCGCTCGGCCGCCAGCGCCCGACGCTGGTCCTGTGAATGGCTGGTCTGTTTTGTCCTGGTGGTAGATTGGGGAGCATACGTGAACGTCATTACCTAGGTGCAAAGGAGGGTGGTGCATGAGCATCCCTGCCGAGGTATCTTTCACCAGCGAAACGATTCCTGTCCTTCCGCAACATCGTTTTCCTGAAACCAACCTCGAACGCTACCTGCACGAGCATCTTGCAGGGTTCACCCCTCCGCTACAGGTGGCCCAGGTCGAAGGGGGTATGTCGAATCCAACCTATATCCTCACAGACGGTGCAGGACAGCGGTACGTGCTGCGCAAGAAACCCCCAGGCAAACTCCTCCCCTCTGCTCACGCGGTAGATCGTGAATTTCGCGTGATTGCTGCCCTGGCACAGACCCCAGTGCCAGTCGCACGGGCGCGCATTTTCTGCGGAGACCCGACCGTCATCGGCACGGCTTTCTATCTCATGGACTTCGTAGAGGGACGCGTGTTGCGCAGCTATGCTCTGCCGAGTATGACGCCTGCGGAGCGACGTGCCATTTATGAAGCGATGATCGATACATTGGCGGCCTTACACCTGGTCGACTATCGGGCGGTAGGCTTGGAGGGATATGGTCGTGTCGGTGGCTATCTCGCCCGACAAGTTCACCGCTGGTCGCAACAATACGAAGCGAGCAAAACCGAGGAGGTGCCGGCGATGGAAAAGCTGATGGCGTGGCTCCCGCGGCATATCCCGGCGGATGAGGAGACGACTATCGTCCATGGGGACTACCGGCTGGAGAATCTGATCTTTCACCCCACCGAACCACGCGTGTTAGCGGTTCTCGACTGGGAGCTGAGTACGTTAGGCGCGCCCCTGTCGGACGTGGCGTATAACTGCCTGCCCTACCACGTTGCTGATCCGCTGCGCGGCGATATCATCCATCTCGACTATACCGGTTACGGGATTCCCTCCGAAGAAGAATACCTCGCGCGCTACTGCGCCCGCACCGGGCGGACGAGAGTCGAACACTGGAGGTTCTATATCATCCTGTCGTTGTTCCGGCTCGCCGCTATCTCGCAAGGGGTCTATAAACGCGGCCTCGAAGGGAATGCCAGCTCGCCGGCGGCCCTGTCGCGCCGTGACCGCTGCCGGGAGCTTGCCGCGGCGGCCTGGGCATTGGTAGAGCAGAGCGGGGACCTTCCCTAGTGGGTGGGGAGGATAGATGTCTCGGGCGGTGGTCTAGGGGGGAGTGGTGCCCCCGAGGTTTTTCCCCCATAAATATTTTGCGAGAGGGAGGACGGCGATCCCTAGAACGATCGTGACAATGCCGTTCATATCCTCCTGACGCAGAGCTTCGATCCCCTGGACAACCCAATAGGCACCGAGAAAGATCAACGCGATGGCAGTGGCCTTCATGTGCACCCTCCTGCAGGATAGTAGGATTGGTAGTGGGTTTTTGCAAACGCTTGCCGATCGCTATCGATAGTCATCGGGACTCGTATGTCGTACGCCGTCAAAGAACTTTTCTATACTCTTCAGGGGGAAGGAGCGCAAACTGGGCGTCCGGCAGTCTTCTGCCGCTTTGCCGGCTGCAACCTGTGGTCAGGACGGGAAGAAGACCGTTCAACCGCTATTTGCCGGTTTTGTGATACGGATTTCGTCGGGATTAATGGGAAAGGAGGCGGGAGGTTTGGTTCAGCCACCGAACTGGCCCGAGCAGTGGCGGCCACTTGGCCACCTGTACCGTCATCCTCACGGATCCGTCGGTTTGTCGTGTGCACGGGAGGGGAACCGCTCTTGCAGCTTGATGAAGCGCTCGTTCGTGCGCTGCATGAAGCAGGCTTTGAGGTCGCCGTTGAGACAAACGGCACCTGCCTGCCGCCACCAGGTATCGACTGGATCTGTGTCAGTCCAAAGGCTGGAGCGCAGCTCGTGATCCGCGCTGGAGATGAGCTGAAACTGGTCTTCCCGCAAGAGGGTGCTGAACCAGAACGATTCGAGCATCTCGATTTCCGCTATTTCTTTCTGCAGCCCATGGACGGTCCACGGCGTGAGGAAAACACACAGCTCGCCCTGCGCTACTGTCTCGCACATCCGCAGTGGCGACTCAGCCTGCAAACCCATAAGCTGCTTGGCATTCCGTAGCGGCTGCGCGCGCCTCCTGTGTCCTCCATGAGTGTTGCTTCTGCGTTGCAAGAGTTCCTCTTGCTCGAGTTCTAGAGAGTCCGGTCTGTTCCACCGTTTCCTGTTTGCCCTGTGGGGTTGTAAAAACAGTCCAGAGAGGCGTATGACCAAAGTATGGTCGCGCGTGAGTCAGCAGAGAGAGAGAGGAGATGCCGCCAGCAATAGGAATCGACTTCGGCACGGCACGAACCGCCGTGGCTGTCTGGGCAAGGAAGAAGCCCGCCACGAGCATGAGGGCTGAAGAGGTCTGGAGTATTCCCTCCGTAGTCGCCCTCTCTTCTGAAGAGGACTACGTGGTGGGTAGTGCGGCGCAACGGAGACTCGTGCTGCGACCGCACGAAACCATTTGTGGGATCAAGCGTTTGCTGGGGAGACGATTCACGGAGATCCAAGGAGCAATGTCCCGTGTCCCCTATGTGGTCGTACAAGGGGCCAACGACACGAGCAACATCCGCGTGCACGGGCGGCTCTATGCTCCAGAAGAGATCGTCGCGCTGTTGTTGCGTTACACTCTCGACGAAGTCTCCCGTAGGCTCGGAGAGCCGGTGCGAGAAGTCGTACTCTCTGTTCCCGCTACCTTTACTGCGCCACAACGGCAGGCGCTCTGTGACGCGGCGACAATTGCAGGGGTGCAGGTTGTGCAGCTCGTGCACGCATCTACAGCAGCAGCCTTGGTCTATGGTGCACTGAGGCAGCAGAGCGCGACGGTGTTGGTCGTTGATATCGGCAGCAGTACCTCAGAGGTTGCAGTGGTGGACCTCGAGCGGGGTGTCTGCGAAGTGCGGGCCAGTAGCGGGGATCTGCACCTGGGCGGAGACGATTTTGACCAGTGCTTAGTTGACCACGTGCTCGCGCGTGTCAAACAGCGCTACGGGATCGACATCGAGACCGATCCCTTCGCCCGGCAGCGGCTGTACGAAGCAGTGGAACAGGTCAAGTGTGAGCTCTCGAGTGCGTCACAAACAGCCCTCTCCCTCTCCCACTTTCTTCCCCAGGCAGGACGCGTGGGAGATCTTCACCTCTCGATCTCGCGCTTGGAGTTTGAAGCGCTCACAGCCCCGCTCCTTCAGCGCTGTGCCCGACTCATTGAGCAAACACTCGCCGCTGCCAAGGCAAGTGCCGATGAGATTGATGACGTGGTGCTCGTTGGCGGCGCCTCCCGTACTCCCGCAGTACGGGCGGTGGTCAAACGGCTGACAAAAGGGAAAGAACCCGTGCGCGACCTCGATCCTGATACCACGGTTGCAGCTGGGGCAGCCTTCTTCGCTGGGATCCGCAGTGGACAGGCCGAGCACCTGTTAGTCTTCGAAGTGATGCCGCTCACGCTGATGGTAGAGCATCGGGAGAGTCACAGAAGCCTGGTGATCCCGCCCAACAGCCTGCTCCCGTGTCGGTCTCCTCTTTTCGTTCCCGCATCAACGGAGAGTCAGACGGCAGCCGATTTGTTGCTCTTTCAAGGTACTCAAGGGACCGATGGGGAGCTCGCTCCGGTGGGACGCGGGCGCGTGAGCCTAGAAGGTATCGGCTCTCTGCCAGCAAGGGACTCGCATATAGAGGTCGTTTTCGAGTACGATATCAATGGCATACTGACTGTCGCAGCAAAGGGTCGGGACACCGGCGTGCCATATCGTGCCTCTCTGGTTCAGCCTGGGACCCTCGACCGTGGAGAAGTCGAACGGTTAAAACGGGTGACCGGGCAGCGTATTCTTGCTGAACAGCGCCGGCATGAAGCTGCCCGGTTGCGCAACACGATAGATGCTTTGCTGCAACAAATCGTGCAGCGTTTAGCGACAGGTGGGGACAGAGTTGCACTCCATGAACGACTATGGTGTGCCCACCTTATCGAAGAGGCCCAGCAGGCGCTGAAAAGCGAGGCCGGACGGGAGGTATTGTTACAGGTCGAGGGGGATCTGCAGCAAATGCTTTCTGGATTGCGTGCTGTTGCTGAGGCAGAAACAGAGGTGGGTGCAGCAGGGCCCGGTGATCCTCCACGGAGGACAGAGAGCGGGCAAGAGTAGACGCGTCCACGATGCAGTGAACTGGGGGAGGCGTAGCGCAAGCCTATGGCAGTCAAATTCCACGATTACTACGAGACCTTAGGAGTATCGCGGACGGCCTCACAGGAGGAGATCCAGAAGGCGTATCGTAAACTTGCCCGTAAATACCACCCAGACGTCAATAAGGAGAAAGGTGCGGAAGAGAAGTTTAAGCAGATCACCGAGGCCTACGAGGTGCTCAAGGACCCAGAAAAGCGCAAAAAATATGATGCACTGGGACCGCACTGGCGTGAGGGGCAGGACTTTACCCCGCCTCCCGGGTGGGAGCATTTTGAATTCCGCAGCTACCCAGGGGGGACGGGCGAATTCGACTTCGGCGGGTTTCGTGCTGGGGGCGGTTTCAGCGACTTCTTTGAGATGCTGTTCGGTGAAGGCTTAGGAGGATTCGCGCGCGGTCGGCGCACCGCCGGCCCCGGAGCGAGGGAGTGGGCAGTCCGCGGCCAAGATGAGGAAGCCGAGATTACTATTAGCCTAGAAGACGCCTATCGGGGAGCAACGAAGACTATAACCCTCCAGACACTGGAAGCTGCCCCTGACGGCACGGTACGACCGAAAACCAGGCAGTATGAGGTCAGAATTCCGGCAGGCGTAGCAGAAGGGGCGCGGATTCGGCTGGCTGGGCAAGGAGGAGCAGGGATCGGCGGAGGACCTGCCGGAGATCTGTTTTTGCGGGTCCATATCGCTCCCCACCCGGTTTTTCAGCTCCAGGGGCACGATCTCCTCACGACCGTGTCGGTAGCTCCCTGGGAGGCTGCTCTGGGAGCGAAAATCGACGTGCCGACTCTCGACGGAGTGGTCAAGATGACCATTCCCCCTGGGACCCAAGGGGGACAACGGTTCCGGCTGCGGAGCAAAGGTTTGCCCAAGGAACGGGGGGAGCGAGGCGATCTCTATGTTACCGTGCAGATTGCTGTGCCGAAGATCTTAACGTCAGAAGAGCGCGAGCTGTTTCAACAGCTCGCCAGTCGCTCTGCTTTCAATCCCCGGAGAATGCGGTAGGAGAGGACATGGAAGAAAATCGCCTGCCAGTAGTGTTACGACATGCAGCCACAGGCCCGGTCCGCGGCTCGTTCCTGGCGCTCAGTGAAGTCGCACGTCTCACCGGCGTCCATCCAGACCTTATCGATAGACTCTCCACTTTAGGACTGATCGATCCGGTAGAAACATTTCCCGAACCCTGCTTTGAGGTCTCCACCGTCCTCCGCATCCGTTCTATCCTGCGCCTGCGCCACGATCTGGGAGTCAACTGGGCCGGGGTGGGTGTCATTCTCGATCTGCTCGAGCGTATTGAACAGCTCGAACAGGAAATCGCCCGGCTCAAGGGGGTCTGAGCGAGGTACCATGGTTAAGGTGAGAGAGCCGGCTGTGGCTGGCACATTCTATCCTGCGGACGAAGAGGGGTTGCGCAGGACTGTCACCGCATACCTCGCCGCCGCTGAGAGCAAAGGACCGGTGCCAAAGGCGCTCATTGCGCCACATGCCGGCTATATCTATTCCGGTCCGGTTGCAGCCTCAGCCTATGCACATCTCGCCAAGGCGCGTGGGAGGGTGTCGCGGGTTGTCTTGCTCGGTCCAGCCCATTGGGTGGCCTTCTCTGGGGTGGCGGCGAGTAGCGCCGAGGCTTTCCGCTCTCCTCTCGGGGCTGTACCCGTGGACCTGCACGCCGTGCAGCAAGTGTTACAGCTACCCTTTGTGTCCGTGCTGGATAAAGCACATGCGCGGGAGCATAGCTTAGAGGTCCACTTGCCTTTCTTGCAAGCAGTCTTGGGACAATTTTCTCTCGTCCCCTTGGTTGTCGGAGCGGCCTTGCCGGAAGAGGTTGCCAGGGTCCTTGAGCTGCTGTGGGATGGGGCCGAGACGGTAATCGTCATTAGTTCGGACCTCAGTCACTACTATGATTACGACACAGCACGACGCCTCGATCAGGTAACGTCGCGCGCCATTGAACAGCTCCGCTGGCAGGAGATTCACCCCGAGCAGATGTGCGGGTACTACCCGGTGCGGGGACTGCTATATGCGGCGCAGCAACACCGGCTCTCGGCTCAAACAGTCGATCTGCGCAATTCTGGAGATACGGCCGGACCTCGTGACGAAGTCGTCGGCTATGGTGCGTACATCTTTATCGACACTCCCCCAGTCGCGCCCGAGTGACTTCTGCCCAGGCGGAGGGAGTCTGGGCACAGAACGGCGGTCAGCGAGTGAAGGGCTGCTCCTTCATTGTTCAGCCTGGTGGTTGCGAGTTGCAACGTGATCCTTGACGGCAGCAGCACTCATGTCCATCTCTCCAAGATGAAGAGGATGCTCGTGTAGTGCAGCAGTTCTTTGTGAGGGTTCGCAACCGATATCGATCTTTCTCGTGAATGCGCTGTTGGGGCATTCGTCTAACACACTAGTTACCGCTGTACAGCGCTCCTTCCTCCTTTCATCTGCTTTTTGTGCTTCTGCGAACTTGGTGTCACCTCGTGCGGGCAGGCTCCTGCCGTTGAGCGCCTTTTGGGTTGAAGACGAAAAGCAGAACGAAGGGCACTCTGACTTGGGAGTGAGCAGAGGCGCGAGTGCAGCTGGAGTTGCGACAGGGTGAAAACGCGGAAGCGTTTGGCTCATGAGGCATTCCTCATGGGAGAGCATACGATGGAGAATGTCATGGATACCGTTATCAGTACTTCTTTTCTGGCGGCACCGCCGCCGCAGGTGGCTGAGCGCATCCGCAAGCAGCCAGAGTGCCGTTTGCTGTGGGCCGTGCTCCAGGAAGGGGTGGAGACCTACATGAAGTATGCGACGGCGACAAGTCGCCGTGGGAAACGCCTCTTCCGTGAAGCGGAAGACTGGATTATGCAGGATGACCCAACCTGGCTGTGCAGTTTTGTCAGTATCTGTCACATCCTGGGGCTGGATCCGGGGTATGTGCGCTTAGGACTGCGACGGTGGCGTGCAGGTCTCGATCTTGCGAACGTCAAAGGAGTGGCGTACAAGGAGGCAGCCTGATGCCGGCGCTTCCTTCCACAGTTTCAGGAAGCGCCGGTGCGTCTTCTGGTCTCGGCGGGGAACAAACAGCCCTTTTCGCTTATTCGTTCCCCTCTGGATCCCTCGGTGTCCCTTGCAACTATCCCTTTTTTACGTTGTCAGTCGGCTAACGTACTCGAGCGCGCGGGCGAGGTCCTCGATGATGTCATGCCAATCTTCTAACCCGGCGGACAGACGGATCCCTCCCGGTTCGATCCCTCTTTCCCGTTTGACCTCCTCGGGGAGGGCGGCGTGCGTCATCCCGTACGGGTTCTCGATCAACGTCTTGATCTGACCGAGGCTCACGGCGAGGGTGATCGTATACGAATGCTCGGCAATATAGTCGATGAAGGCTTCGGCTCTGCGGTTGTCCCCCCTGTCGTCTCTGAGCGTGAAGTAGATCATCGACCCAGGGGCGAAGCGACCACGGTCGTCTACCATCTGTCGCAGTGCGAGGGCGCGCTGGGGGAAGCTGTCCAGTCCGGGGTACGATACCCGAGCGATGAGGGGATGCTGTTCGAGGAATTGGGCGATCTTGAGAGCACTCTTCTGCTGGTTGATCATCCGCGTTGCAAGCGTCGGTAATCCGTAGACGAGAAACGTCCACGCACTTTTGGAGGAGAGCACCCCACCAAAATCTTTCCGATAGAACATCAGGAGACTGTGCAATTCCCGCGGGGCGATGACGGCTCCGCCCATCTCGGTGCCGAAGCCGCCGATATCCTTCGTGAGACTGTGCACGACGAGGTCAGCACCGTGCTCTAGTGGGCGTTGACAGAAGGGAGTTGCGAAGGTGTTATCGACGATGATGCGGATCGGCACCCTGCGAGTACGGTTCACCTCATCGACGACACGGCGGATGGCTGCGATGTCGATGAGTTGCAGAGTTGGGTTGATAGGGGTCTCGAAATATACAACGCGGGTGCGTTCGGTGATC
>JANWXO010000106.1:0-6105 GCA_025057295.1 Candidatus Binatia bacterium
GGTGGCGGCTGCTCAGCTCGCGCAGGTCCAAACCGGAGCAGAACGCTTTCCCTTCGCCGCGGAGGATGACTACCCGGACGGCGGTGTTGGTCTCGAGCTCCTGGAAGATACGGGTCAGTCCCTCGAGCACTGCGGTGTTGAGCGCGTTGCGTTTCTCCGGACGGTTCAAGGTAACGGTCGCGATGCCCTCTTGGATCGTACACAAGACCTCTTCTGCCACCGTTGCCTCCTGACAGGGGATATCTGACGTAGATAAGCGGTTTCCGTGCGCTGGGTCAACCCGCACCTACTCCGTAAACTTCCAGGTGTCCTCTGCCGTGCCGCTGATCCGCCAGCGCGGGATCACGATGTTGGGATCCGGGGTATGCTCGAAGACCACCGTGACCGGTAATCCGATGGCGACTTCGGCTTCGTCGTTGAGGAGTACCCCGGCAACCCGTACGAGAGAGCCGTCCGCTTCATGGCAGTCATCGAGCTCGATCAGTGCGACGACATAGGGAACCGCCTCGACGAAGGCACTGAGGATCGGTTGGGTCACCACGACGTAGCTATGGATCACTCCTCTCCCCGCGGTTTCGTACCACGTCAGCTCCATCGAGGTACATTTGTTACAGGCGGGAAAGGGTGGAAACCATTTGTGACCGCAGGCTTTGCACTGTCGCACGAGGTATTTGTGTTGTTTTGTGCCTGCCCACCATTCGGCGGTGTCGAAATCGGGGACGATGGTGATCTTGCTGTAGTCGATCGGTCCAGGCATGGTGCTTCCTTCCTCAGGCCGAGATCCCGCGCAGGATGAGCGAGCTCGAGGTCGTTTCCGTCCCCCAGCCGAGACAGGCGGCGATGCGGGCATGTTTCACCTGCCGGCAGCCCGCCGCCCGGTCGTACGTGTGTTTCCCCTCTGCCCACCCAGGACAGGCGTCGTCCACGCGGTGGCGCAACTGGCGGACGTTTTCGATCACCATGCTGATGCCGTGGGTATAGCCTTCGGAGAGGTGTCCGCCCGAGAGATTGCAGGGGAGTTCGTGGTCGATCTGCAGCCGCCCGCCTTTGACGAATTCGCCGGCTTCACCCTTGCCACAGAAGCCGTAGGCTTCGAGCTGGATGAGGGTGGTGAAGGTAAAGGCGTCGTAACAGGAGATGAGATCGATGTCCTTGTGGCTGATGCCAGCCATGCCGAACAGGCGGTTCCGGCCGTAGTTGCCGGCGACGTAGTGGATCTCCGGGCGGGAGTAGTTCCACGCCGAGTTGGGCGCCATGGTCCGGGCCGTGCCGCCCATGATGAACACGGGCGGCTGACGCAGGTCGTAGGCCCGTTCACGGGACGTAACGATGAGCGCGGCTGCCACATCGGTCTCCAAACAGCAATCGAGGAGGCGAAAAGGTTTGACCACCCAGCGGGAGCGTTGGTGGTCTTCGATCGTGATGGGCGTTCGCATGATCGCTTTGGGGTTCAGGCTGGCGTGATAGCGGTGGGCGACGGCAACCTCGGCGAACGCCTTGGTCGTCGTGCCGGTGTCGCGCAGATAGCGCATCGCCGACATGCCGAACCACTGTGCCGGTGAGGTCCAGCCCCAGTGCATGTAGAACTGGGCGTCGCCTTCGGCACGCACCGGCGGGACCGGACCGCTCGGTGCCTGTCCGCCCATGCGCCGGCCGGAGCGTCCGTTCATCGAGCGAAAGATGACGATCACTTTGCAGTAGCCCGCCTCCAGCAGGCCGATCGCGTGGGCGACGAGCGCTTCGGTACTGGACCCGCCTCCGACAATGTCCAGCGAGTAGTTCAGACGAATGCCGAGAGCGGTGGCGACATGGCTGGAGCTGGTCGAATCACCGGCCTGATAGCTGGTCATCCCGTCGATCTCGCGCGGCTCTAGGCCAGCGTCGGCCATGGCTTTCTTGACCGCTTCACAGGCCATGGAGAAGGTCGTGCGGTTCGAGGGCCGCATGTGCGGTGTTTCACCGACGCCGACGATACAATACTTATCGGTCAATGCGCCCATTCCCTGCCTCCTGTGGACGTAGGGATCTTGGCGGTTCAGCTGGTCTGCTGACAGCCTATGCGGCGAGCTGACGGCGGACTTCTTGCAGGAACTCGCGGGAGCGACCTTCGTCTTGCCGCTCCGGCGCGCCGAGACCGATGACGATGCGATCGAGCACCCCCTGGTAGCGCGCTTTGAGCTTGCGCGCGACCTCGTCGTAGGTGCCGACAACGGCCAGTTCCTCCAGCATGTCGTCGCGAATCTCTGCCGGCATGCCTGCCCAGTCTCCTTTGGCCGCCTTTTCATTGAGTCGGAAACAGGTGTCCCCCCAGCCGTGCGCATCGAGCACCCCTTTGTAGGTGCGCGTAGAGGCGTAAAAGGCGATCTGCTGCCGCACCGGACCTTTGGCCTGTTCCACCTCGTCACGGGTTGTTCCCATGGCGATGAAGGTGCCGGTCATGAGAGTCACGTCCTCGCGTGTGCGTCCCGCTTTTGCCAGCCCTTTGTGCAGGTTCGGTAGCACGGTCTCGTGGATGTATTTCGGTGAATGGAAGCCGTGAATGTAAAACCCCTCGCAGAGTTCGCCGGCCAGCTGGGTGATCAGCGGGTTGAGGCCGGAGATGAAGATCGGGATTTTGGGATGTTCGATCGGACCCGGGTTGAAGAAGGGCGTCATCAGTGTGAACTGGTAGAACTCACCGATGAAATTCAGCTTGGTGTTGTTTTGCCAGCAGTCCCAGATGGCACGCAGCGACAGGATCACTTCGCGCAGCCGCTTGACCGGCGAGACCCATTTGACGCTGAAACGCCGCTCGTTGTGCCCTTTGACTTGCGTGCCCAAACCGAGAATGAAGCGACCCTTGGAGTTGGCCTGCAGATCCCAACAGATATTGGCCAGCACCATGGGACTGCGGGGGAAGGCGATCGCCACCCCGGTGCCGAGCTCGATGCGTTGGGTTTCGCGCGCCGCCACGACCAGAGGGAAAAAGGGGTCGTGGCTCGTCTCTGCGCTCCACAGCCCATCGAAGCCGAGGTCTTCGGCTCGCCGCGCGACTTGGGCGGCGGCATCAAACGTAGTAGGGAAGAATGCGGTATCGACTTTCATGACCTCCTCCTTCAGGCTTTAATAGCTCCGCGGCATACCGAGGACATGCTCGGCGATGTAGTTGAGTACCATATTGTTGGAGATAGGAGCGATAGAGAAGAGGCGGCACTCGCGGAATTTCCGCTCTACGTCGTACTCTGACGCGAAGCCGTAGCCGCCATAGGTGTCGAGCGTTGCGTTGGCGGCGGCCCACGCCGCTTGCGAGGCGAGCAGCTTCGCCATATTGGCTTCGGGCCCACAGGGTTCTCCCGCATCGAAGAGTTCTGCTGCCCGAAACCGCATCAGGTCTGCCGCCTCCGTTTGCGCATACGCCTGGGCGATGGGGAATTGGATGCCCTGGTTCTGGGCGATCGGTCGTCCAAAGATCACTCGCTCTTTGCCGTAGCGCACGGCCCGGGCGATGAACCAGCGCGCATCCCCGATCGATTCCGCCGCTACAAGGATGCGTTCGGCGTTGAGGCCGTCGAGAATGTAATAGAACCCTTTGCCCTCTTCGCCGATGAGGTTCTCCTGCGGGACCTTGAGGTCGCGGAAGAAGAGCTGGTTGGTCTCGTGGTTGATCATCGCGTCGATGGGGCGCACCTCGAGCGCATCCCCGGCGGTGCGCAAATCGACGAGGAAAATGCTCATCCCCAGAGTTTTCTTCTCGCACTGGTCATACGGGGTGGTGCGAGCGAGGAGGAGCATGAGGTCGGAGTGTTGCACCCGCGAAGTGAAGATCTTGCCCCCGTTGATGATGTAGAAATCTCCTTCCTTGCGGGCAAAGGTGCGGATGCGCGTGGTATCGGAGCCGGCGTCGGGCTCGGTCACGCCGAAGGCCTGCAGGCGGAGTTCCCCGGTAGCGATCTTGGGAAGGTAGCGCCGCTTTTGTTCCTCGCTGCCGTGTCGCAGGAGGGCGCCCATGATGTACATCTGCGCGTGACAGGCGGCGGAGTTGCCACCCGAGCGGTTGATCTCTTCCAGGATCACACTGGCCTCTTTGAGCGAGAGGCCGGAGCCGCCGTACTGTTCGGGGATGAGGGCGGCGAGCCAGCCGGCTTGCGTCAACTCCTGCACGAACTGTTCAGGGTACTGGCGGCGGCGATCGAGTTCGCGCCAGTACTCGTCGCCGTATTTGCTACAGAGCTTGCGAATCTCTGCCCGGATCTCCGGGCACTGTTCTGTCATCGGCATGCGCGGTCCTCCTGTGCATTATGGCCAGAATAGTCGCTTGGCTGCCTTTTCCAGCTCGGGACGGAAGTCAGGGTGAGCGATAGCGATCAGCTCCTCCGCACGACGGCGCTGGGTTTTCCCGAACAAGCGGGCCACCCCGTATTCCGTCACGACGTAGTCGGTAAACTGGCGCGGTGAGGTTACGAAGCTCCCTTCCTCGATCAGCGGCACGATACGGGAAATCTTGCCGTCGGAGGTGGTCGAGGGCAAGACGATGATGGAGCGGCCACCTTTCGCGTACACGGAGGCAATCGCGTATTCAGGAAGCCCGCCCGTGCCGGTAAACATCTGGGGGCCAAAAGAGTCGGCGATGACCTGACCGGTCAGATCCACGCGCAGAGCGTTGTTGATCGCCACCATATTGTCGTGGGCGGCGATCGTGCTGATGTGATTGATATACGCGACGCGGTAGAGCTCGAAGTGAGGGTTATAGTGCACGAACTCGCGCTCGTCCCGACTGAAGGCGATAGCCGTCGCCACCGCTCTGCCAGGGTGCAGGGTTTTGCGCGCCCCGGTAAAGATCCCTTGTCGCACGAGTTCCACTCCTCCTCGCGGGATCCGCTCGGTATGCCAGCCGAGATCGTTGCGGCCGGCGAAAATCCCAGCCTGCACCAGGGCTTCGCTGGTGCTCCCGGCACCGACCTCGATGGTGTCCCCATCGCGGATCAGAGGAGCGACGAACGCTGCAATGTGCTTGACCTGGGCACTCACCTCCACAGCCGGAAAGGGAGGACGGAACTCTTCGGTCTCTGGCAGTTCGACAAAGGAATCGATGTCGCGCAGATGGACAAAATTCTCCCCGGCGGTGCGGATAAACGAGGGGTTCACCTCTGCGATCACGGTGCGTGCGTACTGGATCAGCTCTTTTTTATCCCACACTCCGGCACCCAGGCTGACGAAGCCGTTATGGTCCGGTGGGGAGACGTCGAGCAGGACCACGTCTGGCGGACGGGCATCGGGACGGCCTTCGTGCAGTGCTTTGAAGAGCAGCGCGCTGGGGCATATGCGATGGTCGCTCCGTTTTTCCAGCACCATCTGGCGAATCGGTTTGGGCAGGTAGGGACTGGTGTACCACGGCTCGATCTGGAACGCACGGGCGGCTTCTGGGTGGTACCAGGGCAAATCCGACGCCGCGGCGCCGAGGAGGATGGTGACGCCGCTCAGTTCCGTGAGGCGGTTGGCCAACGCCTTGGCGATCACGGCGGGGTTGGAATAGACCGGGATGGCGACGACATCGCCGGAGCGTACCACTTTGACCGCTTCCTCTGCGGTCGTGAGACGTTTTTGGTATTCTGCCTGCCAGTTCATGCCCTGTCCTCATTATTCTCTAGTCAAAATCAAGTCTGGCCTGAGCACGGCCTGACCGCTGACGAGGGCGTTGACCGTGGCTTTGGACACCATCACCGCGTTGGGGTTTTTGTCTGCCAGGCTCTGCGCCAACGCCCACACGCATGGCCACAGCTCTTCTTTCTTGACCACACGGTTGACCAGGCCCAGGGGGAGGAGCTCTGCTGCCGTAAAGCGCCGGCAGGTGAGGATAATTTCCTTTGCCAGCGACGGACCGACGTGGGCCGCGAGCAGCGCCGTAGACTGCGGACTGAGCGGCACGCCGAGATCGACTTCGGGAAACCAGAATTCCGCTTCTGGGACAGCAATCCGCAAGTCGCAGCCCAACGCCAGTGACCAGCCGCCGCCGATGGCGTAGCCGTTGATGGCCGCGATCGTCACTTGCTCGAGATGGACCAGTTCGTGCAGCACCCGTCCGATCAGCCGGGCCCGTCGCTTCCCTAGGGGAGCAAAGATGCGCTG
>JANWXO010000106.1:6115-10374 GCA_025057295.1 Candidatus Binatia bacterium
CTGCGGATCGGTGATTCCCTTGACTTGGGAGAGGTCGGCCCCGGCGGAGAAGGTATTGCCGCTTCCCGTGAGGATGAGCACGCGTACGTCTTTGTCGTCCCGCACTCGATGCAATAGGCTTTCCAACTCCAGTACGACCTCTTCGTTCAAGGGGTTGCGCTTCTCTGGACGATGAAAGGTCAGCGTCGCAATACGGCCCTCTGTGGCGAGCACAAAGTGATTGGGCATGGCTGCCTCCTTCGCTCTCGGGCGCCTAGTCTAGCCGTTGCGCAGCGCTCCTGGCAAGGGAGCGGACAATCCGCTATGACTAATGGGCCGACCGCATGCGACACGTAGCACTGTGGGACGGAGGAGAGCATGGACTTGGGATTGACAGGCAAAGTCGCCATGGTGAGCGGAGCGAGCCGCGGGATCGGACGTGCTATTGCCCTTGGGCTAGCGCGCGAGGGGTGCCGCCTGAGTCTGTGCGCCCGCGGACGCCAGGCGCTGGAGCAGGTGGCACGAGAAGTCCAGCAGACGGGTGCCGAGGTGCTGACCCTGGCGATCGACGTCACGCACGCCGACGACGCGCGGCGATGGGTCGAGGTGACGCGGCAGCAGTTTGGCGCTCTCGATATTCTGGTCAACAACGTCGGGGGGTCGCGTCCTGGCGGAAACCTTTCGGCCTCGCGCGAAGAGTGGCACGGTGGTTTTGCCCTCAACTTCTTTTCTGCGCTCGAGGTCTGCCGCCTCGTGGTGCCGGTCATGCAACAGCAGCGAAGCGGCTGTATCATTCACATCGCTTCTATTTACGGCCGCGAGTGGGGGGGACCGATGACCTATAATGCAGCCAAGGCGGCGCTGATTAGCCTGTCCAAAGCGATGGCGCGCGAGCTGGCGCCGTACGGCATTCGCGTCAACAGTGTCGCGCCAGGGTCGATTCTGTTCCCCGGTGGTTCGTGGGACAGACGGCAGAAAGAGAACCCGGAAGCGATTGCCGCGTTCGTTAAAGCCGAACTCCCTTTCGGCCGCTTCGGCTCTCCCGAAGAGGTGGCCGATGTAGTGGTCTTCCTCGCCTCGGAGCGCGCGCGCTGGGTGGCCGGCGCCTGTCTGCCGGTAGATGGCTGCCAGTCACGTTCGTTAATTTAGGCATAGAGGAGAAAGAGGAATGCAACGCAGCACCGAACGGATTCTCACCACCCATACGGGCAGTCTGCCGCGCCCTCCCGACCTGGTGACCATGTTGTACGCCAAGGACAAGGGGGAGTTGCAGGATCAGGCTGCCTTTGCCGCCCGCGTGCGGGAAGCGACGGCCGCCGTGGTCCGCAAGCAGGTCGAGTGTGGGGTGGACATCGTCAACGACGGCGAGACCGGTAAAATCGGCTACTCCACCTATGTCAAAGACCGCCTCAGTGGGTTTGGGGGAGAGGCTGGTCCAGTGCGGGCGGCGGACTTGCTGGAATTTCCCCAGTACGCGCGGCGGGTCTTTCGCGTGACGGCCATGCAGCGCCCTGCCTGTACCGGACCGGTCGCCTATGTCAACCAGGCGGCGTTGCAGCAGGACATCGACAACCTGAAAGCCGCTCTGCAGGGAGTGGAGCCGGTGGAAGTGTTCATGAGTGCCGCGTCACCTGGCGTGATCTCCCTGTTTCTCAAGAACGACTACTACCCCAACCACGAGGCGTATCTGTTCGCGCTCGCCGACGCGATGCGGACGGAGTACGACATGATCCATCGGGCCGGTTTCCTCCTCCAGCTCGACTGTCCCGATTTGGCTATGGGACGTCACATTCAATTCGCCGATGCCAGCCTGGCTGAGTTCCGCAAGAAGGCCGAATTACACGTAGAAGCCCTGAACTATGCTGTCGCTGGGATCCCGCCAGAGTGCATGCGCCTGCACCTCTGTTGGGGGAACTACGAGGGGCCGCATCACCGCGATGTGCCCCTGCGGGACATCATCGATATCGTCCTCAAAGCGCGTCCAGCGGCGATCTCCTTCGAGGCTGCCAATCCGCGCCACGAGCACGAGTGGAAAGTGTTCCAGGAGTTTACGCTTCCGGCAGGGAAAGTGCTGATCCCGGGGGTGCTCGATTCGACCACCAACTATATCGAACATCCAGAGTTAGTGGCCGAGCGGATCTGTCGCTTCGCGCAGGTGGTGGGGCGAGACAATGTGATCGCGGGGACGGACTGCGGCTTTGCGACGTTTGCTGGGATGGACATGGTCGATCCCGAGATCGCTTGGGCCAAGTTGGCAGCTATGGCCGAGGGCGCACGCCTGGCCTCGCGGTTGTTGTGGTAGACCGAACGGAGAGTCTCCATGAGCGCTGAGCAGCGGATGTTTTTGCTTCAGGTTCTCGTCCCGGGGCGAGAGGGTGCACCGGGCGTAGCGCGGGAAGAGCGGGTGTGCAAGAGAGGAGCGTATACGTCACTCCACCTTGACAATCTCTCCCCGCGTGTCAGAAATGGCACATCCGACCTCGTCAGAGCTTGATCTGGTACGCATAGTGCAGTCAGCTGACACAGCGAAGGAGCAGCCAACGATATGACCCAAGCGCGCGCTCTCCGTACCCTTCTCTCCCAGCCGCGTCTCCTGATGGCTCCGGGGGCCTACGATGTCATCTCTGCCCGGCTCGTCGAAGAGGCCGGCTTTCCACTCGTGTATTATTCTGGCGGCGTGTCCGCCGGCGCGCTCGGGTACCCGGACTTTGGTCTGCGCACCCTGACCGAGATGGTGATGCAACTCGAAGGAGTCTGCCGCGCCGTGAATATTCCGGTGATCGCCGATGCTGAGGCCGGTTTTGGCTCGGTGCTCAATACGGTCCGGATGGTCCTCGATTATGAGCGGGTTGGTGTAGCCGGTCTGCACATCGAGGACCAGGATCTCCCGCGTCGCTGTGGCCACCTCGGGGGGAAGCGGCTCGTGCCGGCAAAAGAACATGCCGCCAAGATCCGCGCTGCGGTCGAGAACCGCACCAACGCGGACACCGTCGTGATCGCCCGGATCGATGCCATCGCGGTGAACGGGCTCGATGACGCGCTTGCACGGGCGGAGATGTACCTCGACGCAGGAGCAGATATGCTCTTCTTCGAGGCCTTTGAAACCGTGAAGCAAATGGAGAAAGTCTGTGCTCGCTTCGCCAAGAAGGTGCCCCTCCTGGTCAATATGGTCGAGGGAGGCCGAACACCTTTCTTGCCGGCACAGGATCTGGAAGAGTTGGGGTTTCGCGTCGCCATTTATCCCGTCACCGGAGTGCTGGCGGCCGCCTATCAGATGAAGAAAGTGTTCAAAACGCTGCACGACACCGGCACCTCACAAAGCGCCTGGCACGAAATGCTCCCCTTTACCGAGGTCTTTAATGGCCTGTTGGGCTGGGATCAGGCGCTCGCTTTCATCGATCGGTACGATCTGGGGCAAGAAGAGTCGAAAACACGCCGACGCTGAGTCTCGCCGCGAGGAGCCTCAGCACGTTCCTGCCTCGTGAGACGTGTATGCCCGACCTCATGCGAGAGCGTTTTGCCTCTTTGCCATTGCCGCAGCAGGTGGAGCAGTTGACCCGCGTCGATGCCAAAACCCGCCAGGAGTTGATTCTGTCGGTCCCCAACAGTCTCGCCTTGGTCCGGGCCCTGTCTCCAGAAATGTTGCTGTATACGCTGAAGGAGGTCGGGCTGGTCGACTCGGTGGAACTTCTGGCCTTGGCCTCGCCACAGCAGGTCCGCGATATGCTCGACCTCGACTGCTGGCGGAAGGATCGGCTGGACGATCGACGGCTCATGTCGTGGTTGATGTTGCTCGACGAGGCCGGGAGCGGCAAGCTGGCTGAGTGGCTGCTGCACGCCGACGTCGAGGTGTTAGTGTTGTTGGTCAAGCGGTATCTGGAGGTCGTGCGCAAGGTCGAGGTCGAGGACGATCCCAACTTCGACCATGCTCAGTACTTTACCTTTGACGACCACTACCTGCTGCGCTTTCGGGGGGAAGAAGAGCCGATCCTGCAGCTGCTGCTGGAGCGGTTGCGGGTGTTGGATTACGACGCGTATCGCGGCGTGCTGGAGAACAGCCTCTTTGAGCTGGAGAGCGGGCTGGAGGAGGAGGCGCTACGCTGGCGCAACGCCCGCCTGGCGGATCGGGGATACCCGAGTTACGACGAGGCGAGCGAACTCTTTCGCTTCGTTCCTCCCGAGGCGATCAGAATGGAGGAGTATCGCCGCCAGGAATTCCCTCCCCTCCGCTTTGCGAGTGGTGAAGAGGTGATCCCGCCGAATCACGCCCTCACTTTGCT
>JANWXO010000107.1 GCA_025057295.1 Candidatus Binatia bacterium
CCTGGAAGGCGGCAAAACTCTTCGGTACGGCGACCCAGCCCTGGCCGAATTCGACCACCCGACGCATCGCACGGGCCGAGTGCCCCCCGATCCAAATGGGAAAGGGGTGTTGCACGGGTTTGGGCTCGCATTTGATGCCGCGAAACCGCACGAACTGCCCTTCGAACTGGGGGTCGGGATTGGTCCACAACTCCTGCATCGCCCGTAAGTACTCATCGCTCAGGGCTCCCCGCTTGTGAAACGGCGCGCCTAACAGAGTGATCTCTTCCTCCATCCAGCCAATTCCTGCCCCTAACATCATCCGCCCGCGCGAGAGCACGTCGAGCGTGGCCAACATTTTCGCCGTTACGATGGGGTTCCGGTGCGGCAGCACCAACACCCACGTTCCCAAACGGACACGTTTTGTCACTCCGGCGAGGAAGCCGAGGACGGATAAGGGCTCGAGAAAGCTGGTGGCAGCGGAAATGGGGAACCGTCCTGTGTCGTTATAGGGGTACCGCGACTTGATCGTCGTGGGAATGACGATATGGTCCGGCACCCACAACGAATCGAACCCCAGGTCTTCCGCCTTCTGAGCAATAGTGAGCAAGGTATCGACCGCAGCCGGGCCACTGGCGAGCGGCCCGAAAGACGGGAGAAACATGCCGAACTTCATAACACCCTCCTTCGCGCACGTGGGCAAACGCTCACTCCCTCATAAACTGCAGCGCTGTCCCTGGCAATCGGCTGCGCACGCGATCCGAGGAGAAACGGTACGCCAAACCAGGCATGCCTATACCTCTCAACCAGCTTCTCTGCACCCGTTGGCGCGACTCTCGTACCAGGGGCGATAAACGAACAGCGGCCTGGGGCGCCGCTCGTGCCGAGGGTGCTTTTTGCCTACCGTACCCGCTTCTTCCCCCCCCTCTAGTACTGACAATATAGACCCCGGTGGGGGTGTTGAAGTGCGTGCCGAGAATCATCGTCTGCGTGTCGCAGTACTGCTCGACAAACTGGGTCCGCGTGCGGATGGCCAACGCCTTATCGGTGTCGGCCAGCTGACTCCACTGGGGCTCAGCGACTTGCACCGGGTGCACCATCAGATCGCCGGTGATGATCGCCTCCTGCCCCTCTGAGTGCAGGCGTACACTACAATGGCCGGGAGTGTGCCCAGGTGTGGGCAGGAGCGTGACTTGATCGTCGATCTCCCACGCTCCCTCTATCCACGTGACCTTGCCCGCCTCGATCACCGGCAGGATATTTTGTCGCACGACCGCCTGCTCGCTCGGCGTGGGATCGTCTCTCCAGTACTCCCATTCGCGTTTGTCGAACAGATAGGTCGCGTTGGGAAAGGTCGGCACCCAGCGGTCATCCTGCAGTCGGGTATTCCAGCCGGTATGGTCGAGGTGCATATGCGTACAGAACACGTAATCTACCGCTTCCGGCGCACACCCAACGGCGGCAAGATCGCGCAGATAGGTTGAGTCTTGCCGGCCATTCCAGTGGGGGAAAGCCAGCCCTTGCTTGTGCGTGCCGACGCAGGTGTCGATCAGGATGGTGTGATGCTTCGTCCAAACCACAAAAGTATGAATGCTCAACAGCAGGCGTTTGCCGGCGTCGAGGAAATACGGTTGTAACCATTCCAGATAGGGCTCGAAATCTTCCTTGCGTTTATCGACGTACAACACCCGCGGGTTGGTAGGCTCCAAGGTGTCCAGTATTTTTGCCACACGGATGCTGCCGATGGTAAACGTTTGCAGAGATGGCGGTGACACATCGTTCATAGGCCTCCCCCGTGCAGTGGTTTCGCTCGGTTTTTTTCGATTCTCTACCTAGCAGATTCACCCGGCACCGGCGATGTGGCCGTCACATGGATCCTCTTTGCTTGCACCTCAGGGACGAGCTGGTATAGGCTCGTCAGCACTTGCCGCACTGACGAGGAGGGCTGCTATGGAATTCGGGGTTGTATTGCCGCACGTTGGTCCACAAGCGCGGGCACAGGTGGTCGAACGCATTCAAAGGATGGCGCGCCATGCCGAGGCGCTCGGGTATCATTCCGTATGGGTGGCAGATCATATCGCCATGCCCGTCCACCTCGTGTCCAAGTACCCCTATCATCCCGAAGGAAAATTCCTGGTCGATGTGACGGACAATTTTTTAGAACCGCTCACGGTGCTGGGGTATGTTGCGGCGTGCACCTCGCGGGTGCGCCTGGGCACGGGAGTGCTGGTGATCCCGTACCGCAATCCTGTGGTGACGGCCAAGGTTGTCTCGACCCTCGACGTGCTCTCCAACGGCAGGGTCATCGTCGGCGCAGGTGTGGGGTGGATGGCCGAGGAGTTCGCCTACTTGAACGTGCCCTATCGTGAGCGCGGCGCGCGTACAGACGAGTATCTGCACATCATGAAAACGCTCTGGACGCAGGAGGAGCCCCGGTTTCAGGGGCGCTTTTTCACTTTTGCGGATCTGCGCTGCGAACCGCGGCCAGTGCAAAAACCCCACCCACCGATCTGGATCGGCGGCCACAGTCAGGCCGCGCTGCGCCGTGCAGCAACTCTCGGCGATGGTTGGTACGGGCATGTCTTCTGGCGCGACCCTGAGCAGCTGCCACGGGAGATTCGAACGATCAAACGCTTTGCCGAGCAGGCTGGACGCGACCCCGAGGCGCTGACCTACGCTGCGCCAGCCTACGAGCGGACGTTCGAGGATGTGCTGCGGTCTCTGCCACGTTATCAGCAGGCCGGCCTCGATCACGTCGTGCTCGCTTTCTTTCTGTGGACAGACGGCTTTGACGAGGTCCTCGGCCAGATGGAACGGTTCGCGCGCGAGGTGGGACTGCAACCAGCAGGGTGAGCGAGGCTCACGACACTCCCCGTCTCAGCTACCGACTCTTCCCGCGCGCGGCAATAGGCCATACGGTTTCGAGGCGACCACCGCGCACGCCGTAGTAGTACTCGTGCAGATTCAACGTCGTATCCCCGTGGGAGGGAATCAGCTCCAATTTGTCTCCGGGCCGGAGCGACACGGTCGCGTCCCGTAATCTCACCGTCCCGTGTTCTTCCGAGAGACTGACCAGTTCGAGATCGTCCCGCCCCTTAACGCGCGGGAGTCCGAACTCGCAGGTGATGGTTTTCAGGCCAGCATCGATGACGATGCGGTCTGGTCGCGGACGGCTCACAACGGTAGTCAGCAGCGTGAGCGCACAGGCCCCTTCTACACCTTCGATGGTTTGGTACCGCCCGTCCATGAACACATACGACCCTGCCTGAATTTCGCTGATACGTGGGAGGCGCCCAGTGATCAGCGCTGTACCAGTACCGCCCGCACTGACGATCTGGACGGGCAACCCATGCGCTTCGATGAAAGCGACGGTGTCGATCAGCGCTTGCATATCGGCGTGGACCCGCCGCACGCGTTCTTCCAAACTCGGCACGAACACGAGATGGCCCTCGTACCCCATGAGTCCGGCGAAGGTGAGTCCTGGTGCGCGCTCGATGTGCTGCGCTAAAGCCAGCGCTGGTTCTCCCGGCTGCACCCCGCAGCGATGCTGTCCCACGTCCACTTCTACCAGCACCCGCAGAGAGACGTGCGCCGCAGCCGCGGCCTGCGACAGTTCCTCCACATTGCGCGCGTCATCGACTGCGACCAGCAGATCCGCGTGACGAGCGAGACTCACGAGCCGCCGGATCTTGTGCGCGCCGACAATTTGATTGGCAATCAGCACGTCACGAATCCCCCCCTCCACCATGACCTCCGCCTCCCCGAGCTTGGCACAAGTGATCCCGATCGCTCCCGCGGCAAGCTGTTTGTGGGCGATAATGGGCGACTTATGCGTTTTTGCATGCGGCCGCAGCTTGGCCGAAAGTTGTCGGAAAGCTGCCGCCATGGTGGCGATGTTCTGCTCCATCAGGTCGAGATCGAGGAGGAGCGCGGGAGTATCGAGATCCTCGACGGGTGCACCAACGAGCCCTGCGGGAAGCGTCATACCCAACACCTCGCGATTTTTCCGGTACCCCTGTATACCACCAGGACGCACGGCTGAAGAGGGTGCCGCGGACGCTACCGCGGCACGGGGTGCTGACGCGAAAAGACTTGACAGCATCGGTGCAACTCAGAGATATTACGGAGCACTCTCCTGACCGCGAGCGTTGTCACCAGAGGGGCGGGCAGGGGAATTGCCATCTGCTGGCCAAGGTCCACACAAACCGGAGGTGATATGCCCTCAGCTCAACCCGCGATGCTCGCCGGCGTCACCGTGCTCGATTTCACGCAATATCTTGCCGGACCGACGGCCACCCGTCTCATGGCCGAACTGGGCGCCGACATTATCAAGGTCGAGCAAGCACCTGGCGGGGACCCGTCCCGCCTGCTGCCGTTTCGCAAAAACGGTCGCAGTATCTACTTCATCCAACAAAATCGTGGCAAGAAGAGCGTGTGCATCGACTTCAACAGACCAGAGGGCTTGGCCCTCGTGCGCGCGCTGATTCCCCACGTCGACGTGGTCATCGAAAATTACGGTCCGGGAGTGCTGGAAAAGCGCGGGTTGGACTACGCCACGCTGAGACAACTCAATCCGCGCCTGATCATGTGCTCGATCTCGGCATTCGGTCGCAACAGCCCGCTGTCGCATCTCACTGGCTATGACTACATTGCCCAGGCCTTCTCCGGCATTATGCACATGACAGGCGATCCAGATGGACCGCCACGCTTTGTCGGCGTAGCGATCGCTGACGGCATCGCCGGGGTGAGCGCGTTCGCCGCCCTCGGCTACGCGCTGCTGCACCGCGACCGCACTGGACAAGGTCAGTACATCGATATCTCGATGGTCGATGCCCTCTACCACATGCACTCGGTCGAGGTGCAAATGTTCGTGGCGAGCAATGGTGCCTACAAGCCCATGCGCTTCGGCATCCATCACTACATGTCCTGCCCGCAAGGGGTCTTCAAAGGACCGCAGGGATACCTGGTGATCCTGGCGCTCGACCGGCAATGGCCCAACGTCGCTCGTGCCTTGGGCAAGCCGGAACTGATCACCGATCCGCGCTTCGCCACCGCCGGCCGACGGGCAAAGCATCAAAAAGAACTCATCGCCATGATCGAAGCCTGGCTGCAATCATTCCCCAGCGATGACGCCGCCCTCCGCGTCCTGGCGGAGCATCGTGTGCCTGCCGGTCCCGTGCTCTCCATCGAGGAGACGGTCACCCACCCCTACTTCATTGCCCGCCGCATGGTGCGGCAGGTCCCAGACCGCATTCTCGGCGAGGTCACTATCCCGGGCTTCCCGTTTAAGTTTTCTGCGATGTCCGAGGAGCTCGAGCTCCACGCCCCCTTCCTGGGGGAACACAACGAAGCGGTCTTGAGCCAGCTCTTAGGCCGCTCTCCGGACTCGATTGCAGCGCTCTATCAACAGGGCGTGCTGTACAAAGAGGACATCTAGCTCCTATCGCGGCAGGGACACCGCCAAAAAGCGCTCGATCATCGCGTTGACCTGCTCGGGCACTTCCAGTTGGTGAAAGTGGCCGGCACCGACGGTTTGTCCGATCACCGCGCGCGGATTGAGCTCGCGCAGACGCACCACGTCCGAAAGGGGCTGTGCGGCAAAGAGCACGAGGAGCGGGACTGCGCACTGTGCCACCGCAGCCGCCGTGTCGAAACTGAGCACGTGCTCGAACGCCGAGGCCATCACATGCTGTGGGCTGGCAGACATCGCTTCCACGATCTGCGCTTTTCGCTGGGGATCGTCGGTGGGGAGAAAGAGGAAATCGGACACAAACTGGCGTTGCACCGCGCGATAGTGGGGGCCCCAGAGGCCCTGCCGTACCGGCGCCACCGTCGCGAGGAGTGTCTGGGATGGCACCAGAGGAGAATCCAGGGCGACCACCGCAGCGGGCAGGTCAGGTGCGGTGACCGCCAGGGCCACGGCGATCACACCGCCCATGCTGTGCCCAATGACCACCGGCGTGCGTATGCCCAATCGGTCACATATCCACACCAGATCGTCGGCAAAGGTTTCCATGGTGTAGGGATGCTGCGGCTTGTCGCTCTGACCGTGGCCGCGCAAGTCCACTGCCACCACACGGTGTGTCTGCCGGAAGTAGGCAAACTGCGGGGCCAAGTAGGTATGGTCACACGTCCAGCCATGCACGAGGAGCAGCGGAGGCTCCCCACTTCCCGCCTCTTCTACAAAGAGCTGTACGCCATCACGATCGAGAAATGCCATCCGAAACCTCCTTGCGCTTACCGAGCGTGCATCACCGTCGGCACCCCCATCACCGGTCCGCGATCATACGGGCGGTCGTCGCTTGTGCCACTCGGTTGCCTGCTCGTAGGCATAGCCGGCCTGCATGACTACCCCCTCCTCGCCGTGCCGACCGATCAGCTGCACACTCATGGGCAGGCCCTCAGCGCTGAAGCCACACGGGACGGAAATGGTCGGGCTACCGGTCAGGTCAAACAGCGCGGTATGACGGAGCAACGGTCCGACCGTGTCGCGTGATAAGATCCCTTGCGGCGAGAAATCCTTCAGTTCCATAGGCAGCACCGGCATAGAGGGACAGAGGAGGAGGTCTACCTTTTGCAACAGGTCGTCCAGCATACGACAGAGCGATTGGCGGACCACATGGGCCTTGGCGTAGTCGACGCCGCTGATCGTGCGTCCCTCTTCGAGGAACGCGCGAAACGTCGGACCATACTCCTGCGCCCGCGCCGGATACCACTGCTCGTGTGCCGCGGCAGTTTCTGCTGCACAGATGGTGTACCAGATGTCCGTGGCCGCCTCGATCCCTGTGATCTGCACGGGATGGATACTCGCTCCCAGATCTTTCAGCACGGCAGTCGTAGCCAAGACAGCACGGCTGATCTGTGGGTCGACCCCCGTCGTGCAGTATGTCTCGTCAACCCCGATGCGCAGCCCCTTGACCCCCTTGTCGACCATGTCGAGATAGTCGCGCACGGTCTCGCGTCGCGTGGTCGGATCTCTGGGATCGAATCCGGCGATGGCACGCAGGAGAATGGCGGCATCCACCACACTGCGGGTCATTGGCCCAATGTGGTCCAGCGATTCGGCGAGCGGGAAGACACCGTAACGACTCACTTTGCCATAGGTCGGCTTCACCCCGACGATGCCGCACGCAGCAGAGGGGAAGCGGATCGACCCACCTGTGTCCGATCCCAGGGAGCCAAAGCAGAGGCAAGCAGCCGTGGCAACGCCGGAGCCGCTTGAGGACGCCCCCGGCCAGCGGTCCGGGTTCCACGGATTGAGGGGCGGGTGCACCGAGGGATGATAGCCGGCCAGAGCGAACTCGGTCATGCTCAATTTGCCCAGCAAGACGGCGCCAGCGGCGTAGAGTTTCTCCACCACCGTGGCGGTATACTCCGGGACCCAGTGGGCGAGAATGCTAGAGGCACACGTGGTGCGGATGCCGGCAGTATAGCAGAGATCTTTCACGGCGATCGGCATGCCGTGGAGCGGTCCACGATACCTACCCTGAACGATCTCCTGTTCCGCCGCGCGCGCCTGCTGCAGCGCGAGATCCGCGGTCACCGTTAGATAACTGTACAGTGTCCTGTCGAGCGCGCCGATACGGTCGAGCATGGCTTGCGTCAGTTCTACCGGCGAAACCTCCTTTGTCTTCACCAGCCCAGCGACCTCGCTGAGAGTCTTTGTACACAGCTCGGCAACCGTAGCCATAGCCGGATCCCTCCTCGTGTGCTCTCGCGTTGCGCCGGTCCTGCCCATCAGACGGGCCGCGGCGTGACGCTCATAGACGTAAGATCGCTCCGTTCTCTTCCAAGCGCTGCTGCAGCTCGGCGACGTTCAGCTGTTTGGGCTCCCTCCCCATCCGAACGGCCAACGCCGCTGCTGTTCCAGCAGCCTCGCCGGTCGCCATGCAGGGCGGGATCTCTTTCGTGGCATGATGGACGCGGTGATCCACCGAGATACAGCGACCGGCAACCAACAGATTGCTCAATTCTCGAGGGAGCAACGAGCGATAGGGGATGTAGTACAGTGCTCCATATTTGGTCCAGTGCCCGGTGATGGCGATAACATCGGCGCAGGGTGTGTCCATATCATCGCGGGCAAGGACGTATTCCCCCACCAACCGGCGACTTTCGGTGATGCCGAGCTGATCGGCAATATGGCAGAGATGAGCCTGGGCGAACCCTGGAACGTCGCGTCGCAGACGATCGACCTCTTGCATCACCCGCTTGCGGCTTTCGACCTCCGCATAGGTCAAATCCTCGGGATCCGTCGCATCGATCTTGCGCGATACCCGCTCGCTCGCCCCCCAGGGCAACAGCACTCGTCCTTTGCCGATGGTGTGAAAAAACCAGCCACCCGCCTCAATCGCCGCCTCGGCATCGTCCACCCCGCCCATGCAGAACCAGAGCCAGGGGAGGACCTTTTCTTTCTCGTACGCTGCCCCGGCAGACGTGAATATGTCCCCATCTCCACTGGCATCGATGACGATTTTGGCCAGGATGGCAAAGCGGCCAGATTTGCTGTGGAAGATCACTCCCGTCACCCGCTCGCCCTCGACCAACGCTTCACATGCATAGGCGTGCAGCAGCAGCCGGACTTTTGCCTCCTCTACCAGGCGAAGCAGGACAAATTTCAACTCCTCTGGATCATAGGCCACGGAGTAACGGACCCGGTGCGGCCCATGTCCCCACACCAGGCCCCAGCGCCGATCACGGCGAATGAGGGCCTCGTTCTCACTGCCCCACTCGGCTTTGGCCGGGAAATAGGCCGCCCCGCGTTGCGCCAAGCGGTCTGTCACTTCCTGGCATAGACCGCCGATCACCTGTCGGCCACGCCCATCGTCGAGCGTCAACAGCAGAATAATGAGTCCTCCGGTCGCGAGGCCGCCAAGGTACCCGGAGCGCTCGACCAGTATCACCTCTGCCCCCTGGCGAGCTGCCGCCACTGCCGCCGACACTCCGGCAGTTCCTCCGCCGATCACCAAGACTTCCGTCTCCGCTTTGACCGGTGTCCTCCGGGGGAGTTCCTCGATGAATCGCAGCCGCTGTGTGTCGCTATTCGGCATATGTTCGCTCTTTTCTCCGTCCCGCGGTATCGCGGCGCGGAGGTGTGCGTTCAGTCTCCGGCAGGTCACGTCCGCCGACGTCCACCTACCACATTTGCCGCAATAACCCCAGCAACGCTTCCTCAGCACCCTGCTGGCGATGCCACAGGGTGCTCTCTTCGATCACGGCCTGGGCTACGGCCGGCAGTTCTTCCTCTTTGGCCCCGACCTCCCGCAGCCGCTGCGGAACACCGAACGAGGCAATGAACGCTTCGACGGTCTGCGCAGCTTCTGCCGCCACTTCTTCCGGCTTCCGTCCCGCCGTCGGGATACCGAGTGCGTGCGCGATGCACACCTGCCGCTCGAGCGTCTGCGGGGCGAGAAAGCGCATACAATGGGGGAGCGTGATACAGGACGTGATGCCGTGCGGCACATCCCAGCGGGCACCGATCTGGTGTCCAAAGATGTGACTGAGACGCACCCCGACGTTGGCGAGGCCGAAGATCGACATCCACGCAGCGATTTGGCACTGGTGCCGTGCCTCCAGGTTATGAGGTTCCTGCACCGAAAGTGGCAAAAAGCGATACAGCGTGCGAATCGCTTCCATCGCTAACACGTCGGTCACCGGTTGGGGGTTGACCGACCAGAGCGCCTCGATCGCATGGTCGAGCGCCTTGATCCCCGTCGCCGCCCACAGCTGCAGCGGGGTGGCCAGTGTCACTTCTGGGTCGAGGACGACGATTTTCGGCATGATACGCGGATCGCCCCGCACCGATTTCACCCGCGTCTTTTCGTCCGTGATACCGGCAAAGGGCGTGAACTCACCTGCCGAGAGGGTGGTGGAAATCGCGATCTGCGGCAGCGCCTCTTGCTGCCGATCGCCCAAAAGCTCGAGCGCAACGAGTTTTGCGGTATCGATCGGGCTGCCGCCGCCGAAACTGATCAGCACGTCGGCCTGCGCCTCGCGCGCGCGAGCAACCGCTTCGGTAACGGTCTGACTCGGGACGTGCTGCCGACACCCGCTGTACGTTCCCACCCAGCGATCCTCCAGGAGGGTTTCGAGTGTGCGCACCAAGTCGGTCTTGGTAGCCAACGTCTTGCCGGTGAGAATAAAGGCCCGCTCCTTGCCGAGGCGGTCCAGCTCCTGTGGCACGCGTGCGACTGCCCCCACCCCAAAGATCACTTTTTCCAGTTGCGGGAACCGGTATTCGCGGATCATACACCCTCCTTGCCCTGCGTGAGAGACACTACCGCGAATCTTCCCGCTGC
>JANWXO010000108.1 GCA_025057295.1 Candidatus Binatia bacterium
GTTCATCGAGCACCTCCACGGCCTGATCGGCCAGGGTGGCTTGACGGCCGTGCGCGGCCGCGGTTTGCTCATTGGTATGGACTTCATCTCTCCAGAGGCAACGCGACGTTTCGTCCAACGGTGCTTCGCGGCCGGGGTGATCCTCGGCTGGACGTTACACCGTGACACGGTCGTGCGACTGGCCCCGCCGCTGACCATTTCCTCGGCGGAGATCGCGCACGCAGTCGCGGTTATACGCGACGCCTTAACAGCATCATGAGCGAGGAGGTCACAAGATGGCATCGCAGCTTCCCTCTTCTTCTCCCCCAGCACCGCTCGACCCGGAGACTTTTTTCAAGGAAAAAGTCGCCCCGCAGTTCCGCCGTCGCATCGAAGAACTGCGACGCCAGCTGCTCAGCCTCGAACAGCAAATCCAGGAGCGCATGACAGCGGAGGCAACGGTACGGGTGGTGATCGAAGGAGAAGGCGGTGGCACCTGGTACCTGAACGTGCGCGACGGTGAAATGACCGTCAGCACAACCGCAGCCTTTCCCCCGCTCATGACGGTCTACCAGCCGCGCTCCTACTTCGACTGGGCTGTGTCGCTCGCGACCGAGGCTGGGGTGTTCGGCCCCGGTGCCCGCCCCAATCAGAGCGAGCTGACGCGCTCGCGCATCGAGCGGCTCAAGGCGCTGAAAGGGCTGATCAAATTTACCTTTACGCACCTACCGGAGGGTGGCGAACAGAGCTTCTTGTTACAACTGGGCGAGGGAGAACGACCAGCAACGCCCCAGACAACCTTATCGATGAAGGCGGAAGACGCGCAGAAGATGGCGCGGGGCGAGCTCAACGCCCAGGTTGCGTTCATGAGCGGAATTATTCAGGTTACTGGCGATTTGGCGCTCGCCATGCAATTCGGGGCAGCAATGATGTAGTGCTTCTCCTGATCGCGGTCGCCGTGCGGGTTCTCTGCCACCGCAGCACGCGCGTGTCCTCAGTCCGTTTTTACTCTATCTTCCCCCACGCATGCACCTTCGTCGGCGTGATGCGCACGATCGGGTTGCGGGAGAAAGATAACTCCATATGACGGTACTGAGGGTAGCGGGCACGAAGCAATGCGAGTGCACGCTCATACTCGTGTTGGTCGGCCACAAGACGCGCTGTCCCGGTCACCAGCACGTACGCCAACTGGGTCCAGTCGTCCGCGTAGTCGTCGATCACCAACGCGACCTGCGGATTCTCCAGGATATTGCGGAGACGTTTGAGGGGCTTGCCGGTTTGCCGTTTGGGTTTTTCATCCACGACAAAGTAGAACTGCTCTCCGTCAAAGGCGTAGCAGAAAGGGATGACGTGGGGCTGGCCCTTGGCATCTGCCGTTGCCAGCCGAGCAACGGGATGGGCAAGAATGAAACGGCGCACCGGTTCGGTCATGGTGACACCCATCGCCTCCCCGGCAGAGGCCGAGGACAACACCCATAGGAGCACCACCCACAGGCAGGTCGTGAGACGACGAGCGTTACCGCTGGTTCCACGCGTCACCCTCTCCGCTCCCGTCTGCCCATTCCTTCCCTCCCAGGAAGGCATCCTGGGCTTCCCGGTAGATGCGCTCGGCCTGGCCCGCATAGCGAGGCGAGAAGTGGAACACGACCAGCTTCCTCGCCCGTGCCGCACGGGCGAGGAGTCCTGCCTGGTGCGCGGTGAGATGATACCGTTTCCTGGCCTGTTCCTCGTCCTCGCTGAGAAACGGCGCTTCACAAAAAAACAGATCTGCCCCCTGCGCCAACGCCGCAATACGGGCAGCATTCTCCGGGGTGAAAATGGTATCCACGACGTAAGCGATTTTTTGTCCGCGCGTCTCTCTGATCAAGCGATCGCGCACCTCACCGAGACGAAACTCTCGACAGAGCTCGCCTCCAGCGGGGAGCCGCCACCGAGCGGTAACCACGAACTCGTCCGGTTCACCCCGACGGATGGCTGCCTTGAGATCCGAGAGCCACGGTCCAGGAGGCACCCCCAGGCGCGCCAGGGCATCTTTATCGACATTGAGGTGACTCTTCTCCTCGAGCGCAAACCCCAGGGAGTAAATGCGATGGTCGAGATGAGCGGTACGTATCCAAAAGGCCGGCTCGTCGAGTACCGTGCCGTCAAATGGCGCCTCTCCCAGTGCTTGGGGGAGAAAACCGGTGGCCGCCGGGAACAACACCCGGCGAATCCGCTCCGGGCCGACTTCGGCCACCGCGATCGCAAAGCCGTAGTTCTCCACCAAGTTCCACGTATAGCCGCGTAATTTCCCCTCTACACACCCGATGATACCCGGTGGACCGAAGAGATGCAGCGTTTTCTCGCGCGCGAGGAACAGGCGCAGGACACGATCGAAGCCGATGAAATGGTCCATGTGGCAGTGGGAAACGAAGATATGACTGACCCGCAGCATCTCTGCAGCTGGCAGCGCATCGTTGTAGCCGAGATCGAACAAAAGGGCACGCCCCTCCCAGCGGAGATCGACGTATAAGCCGGGGTCCCCGAACGGCCCGTTGACCAGGCGCGCAGCGAAGGCAACACTCATAGTTCTAGAAAGCAGACATACCAGGAGGACGTCAACCAGGGGAGGACACGCCGGCAGGAAGAGCCGGAGGCACGACGGTCGCCTACTGGCGCTTGAGCACGACAAAGCGTTCTTTCAAGCGGGCAACTTGGTCTTGCACCGAAGATAAATGGCGACTCTCTTGCAGCACCTGGAACAGCTCGAGATCCGTCGCCTCACGACGTCCTTCCGCTGTCTCGCGCACCGCGTCGATAATTTCGTGAATCACTCGAGGAATTTCTCGCTGCGGAATGACGAGGTCACCGCGGCCTAAGGTCCCCCCCCAATGGGCGGCGTAGGGGCGCAGCACATTGAGGATCTTTTCTGTCACGCTTTTCTCGCCTGGCATGAGATTTTCCCTCCTTGGACACCCCCTGATGCCCCGCGCCCCGTATTATCTCCTCCTGTCGCCTCCTTTGCAACCCACCGCTTTTCCCGCATCAACCGCTTTTCCCGCATAAACCGCTTTTCCCGCGTCAGAGGAATTGACAGGGTCAGGGGGGCAGGGTACCTCTGGGAGGTAGCATGTGGTCGCCCACACTTTTTCTTTGGCGAACAGAAAGGGAGACAGACAGTTATGGCGACGATGATCACGAGCGAGTGTATTAACTGTGGGGCGTGTGAGCCGGAGTGTCCCAACACGGCCATCTATCAGGGGGGTGTGGAGTGGGAGCTCAACGGGGTCACGTATCCCCCGTTGGCGGAGGGGATTTTTTACATTGTCCCGGAGAAGTGTACGGAGTGTGTAGGGTTTTATGATCACGAGGCGTGTGCGGCGGTGTGTCCGGTGGACTGTTGTGTGCCCGATCCGCAGCGGGTGGAGAGTGAGGCGGAGTTATTGGCGCGGGCGCGGGCCTTACATCCGGAGGTAGAGTTTGGGGCGGAGTTTCCGTCGCGCTTTCGCAAAGCCGGAGCTGCAGCCGCAACAGCTCCCGAGGCACCCAAGCCAGCAGCTCCTGCGGCCGCTCCAAAACCTGCCCCAGCTCCTGCTCCGACAGCGGCAGCGCCGGCGGCGACCCCAGCACCAGCTGCAGAATCCCTCTCGCTGACGATTCCACAGACTGACGAGTGGGAAGTCCCGATCAACTGTACCCGTTGCGAAGCGGACTACACTGTCCCCTTCAAACACTTCCGTATCGGCGTTGTCTTTTATTGCCCCTACTGTACCGCCTCGTTCGTGGTCACTTCGACGATTTATAAACAGGTGGCGACGGCGATCGATGCGTTCCAGGCCCGGTGGACGAAAGCGTTTACCGAGTTTCAGGAAAAGCGCCGCCGCGAACTGCAAGCGTTCGAGGAGAAGCAGAAGCAAGAGCTGGAATCATTCGCTGAGCAGTTGAAGAGGATCGCCGCTGGAGCAAATCCGCCGGGTCGTGTCCACCGGCGGCTCTCGCTGTTCGGTTTCCAGCGCGTCGGCTGAGGAAGGGAACGGGTTGATGGGGACCTTGTTCCGCCCTGTCAACCCGCCATGGTTAGCTCCCGTACTTTTGTCCGATCGCCAGCGCTTCCGGCACGCCCAATAGCTGTGTCATTTCTTCGAACACGCCGAACTCCGCACCACGTGCGATCGTGCCCGTCTCCCGCAGTTCGCGCATGGCATCACGCATGCGCACGTAGAAGGCCATCAAAGTGCCCGTATAGATTGTCAGCTTGAAACCAAATTTGGCGATGTCCGGTATGGGCAGGAGCTGACCGTTGTATAGGAGTGGGAGATCTGCCAACGCCTCGGCATACCGCTGCATATCGGCGACCGTCTTGATCCCGTCGACGAAGAGAAGGTCGGCACCAGCCGCGCGATAGGCGTGTGCCCGTGCGATCACATCCTCCCACCCGTGCACCGCCAGGGCGTCGGTGCGCGCGATGATGACGAACTGCGGGTCCCGCCGCGCGTCGCAGGCAGCCCGAACCTTTTGCACCATCTCTTCCATAGGGATGACTTGTTTGCCGGCGAGAAATCCGCAGCGCTTCGGCCAGACCTGATCTTCGATGTGAAGCGCGGCTGCCCCGGCAGCTTCATACTCCCGCACGGTACGGTAAACGTTCAGGGGGTTGCCGTAACCGGTATCCGCATCGCAGACCACGGGAATATCGACGGCATTGGCAATGTAGCGGACATTTTCCACCATCTCGGTCATGGTCAACAGTCCGACATCGGGAAATCCGCGCGCCGCTGCCGTCCCGAACCCCGTCATATACACACACTGAAACCCCGCCGCCTGCGCCAGACGCGCCTGAAACGCATCAAAGACAAACGGGGCAACAACCATGTCCGGTCCGTCCAGCAACTGCCGGAGCCGCTGCGCTGCCTGTGACATGCTGCCTCCTAGAGTTGGTCTCTCGAGTCACGTGCGCCCGGCCACCAAGGGGGGACAAGCGTGACAGCACCCTCCTGGCGCAACGCTATATTGCTTGCCAGCCGCAGCATCTCTCGCTCCCCCTGTTCGTTCGCTCATCGCCAGCTCTGACAGGCTCTTCTTGCGGTCTCAGGCGAGCGAACGGAGGAACTTGAGGAGCGCGTTGATACATCCCTCCGGATCATCGACGTAGATTTCGTGTCCCCGCCCTTCGATCACCGCAATGCGCGCTCCGGGGATCGCGTCGCGGATCATCACCTGCTCGGTCAGCGGCGTCAGCGGGCTGCGCGCAGGGGCGAGCACGAGGGTCGGGACCGTCACCTGTGGCAGCAGGGGAGTAATGTCGATACTGGGGACGAGACGACACAAGCCTTGCAAGACGTGGGTCGGTGTCTTGGACCACTCTTGGATAACCCAGTCGATGTGAGCCGGGTTGGCCCCAGCGATGCCCCCTCCCTGTTCCATCAACGCCTTGACCCACCCCCCAGGTCCCAATTTCCCCAGCGCCGTATACCAATCCTCGTAGCCCACAGCGAACAGACGTTGAATCGGCGGACGGATCGCCGTCGGCGTGGCGCACAACGTCAGACTCTTGAAGCGCTCGGGCCAGCGCACCGCGAAGGCCACGCCGAGAATACCGCCGATAGACTCGCCGACATAGTGCACCTGCTGGAGACCGAGGGCATCGAGAAACCCCTTCATATCCTGCAACAGGTCCTCCACCGACCACTGATACTCTGGTCCGGGATCGGCAGACTGCCCATGCCCACGCATATCACGACGAATCACACGATACCGTGCGGCGAGGGGCGGCACCCAGTGATACCAGAAACGCGCACTGCGACCGAACCCATGCTGAATCCAGAGAGTCTCAGCCGGCTTCCAGGGATCGGTGAAGTCGTCGAGTTCGTAGTGCATCCGGTAATTATTGGCTATGACCATGGGCATCGCTCTTCCCTCCTGTATCCCCGCAGGGGAGGTCTTTCCTTCCCAGTCGTGCGGTAGCAATGTCCGCGGAAAACAGACGCCAGAGACGCAGATACGAGAGGATGCCCCTGGCTTACCATTCGGTCCGCGCGAGATGGAGAGGAGTGGTTGGCCGCGGGGCGTGGATGATGTCGTCCTCCGTCATCACATCTTTCTCCAAGTACTGACGCAACAGCTCCGCGGCACGCTGCAGCAGCTGACCTTTGTCATCAAACACCATCTCACACACCCACTCACCACGGATCCAACAGTCGAACGACGCTTCCGCAATAAAATTAAATTCCAGTATACGCTCGCGCGCCGGCACATCGGTGATAATCGCTCGCAGTGACTGCCCTGAGTCCACCAGCACGCCACACGCATGCGGTGGCAAGGGCAACGCACGTTTGACCCGTTCGATCTCCCGCGGCGCGCAGCGCTCTTTCAACAGCTGGATATAGGCCCATTCTCCGGGTGCTGGGTTCCCCTGGGCGAGGAGCTTACGGTTGAGGTCTGTCAGATTTTGGAGCGCCTGTTCTTGGTTATAATTTTCGACGCTGCGGAAGAACCCCGCTCCGGCAGGCGCTCGGCGCTCCTGGGGCGTGGCCTGCTCGCGGCTGTCCGTCCGATCAACCCACCAACGGTCTTCGGACGCCGGTGTCCTTGCTTCCCTCGTGGCCATAGTGGCTTTTGCCTCACGGAATCGAGCGGTACGATGCTCTGCCATTGCCGTTCTCGTCTGTCTGCAGGAATTCCTCTCGCAGGCAACATAACTGGTGCACAACGGTTTTTCCAGCGCCGTAGCGACAAACCGCGGACCATGTGGTAGGCAAACGCGTCGGCCTTCCGTTCAGCATCCGCCCAGTAAATATAGTGGCCCAGCTCGTGGTACACCACATTGATCCACTGCCGTTCGGAGTTGTACTTGCGGCCTCGTTTCCAGTTTTCCGGATGGACAAGGTGAATGGTGCCGTTTTCGTAGGTTTTTCCCGCTGTCCTCCCCCAGTCCAGATACTCATACCACTCGATGTGGGGTCGCCTGAGGCGATAGAACCGACACATGAGCGAGACCGCGCGCTGAAATTCGGTCTCCCTGTGTTGGCGAAAAAAATTGGACAAATGTTGGTCAATCACGCGTCGCTGTCGCAGAGGAGGCAAAACCATCCGCATAGTCGTCTATCAGTGGCTCGGGAAGAAATAGGAAAAACCCGCGAGAACCATATGTGAGTTGAGCGCCGTATTGTCATCATAGATACCCGCATTCGACATATGACGGAAGCGGTATCCCACAGCCAGCATCAGGCGGTCGTCCAGGAAGTACGAGAGCCCTCCGCCAACCGTCTCGGCGAAACTAAACCCACCCCCGAGGCCATAGCCCCTGATATCGTGGTAGAGCGCACCAATCCCCCCTTCGATATAGGGATACAGACGGGAGCCGAGATGCAAGGAATACGTGAACATCGGCAGCATAACACCAGCTTCTACCGAACCACTTCTGCTCCCTGGGCTGGTCACGCGAGTAATAGCCGAGACAAAAGGTTCGGCGGCGATTTCCAAGGCTCCTTCAGGCAGCACCCACCATTTGCCCTTTAAGACGGTGTAACCAATACGAAGCTGCACCGGGACCATATCCAGCTTTCTGGTGCTGGTACTATAGCCCGAGCGTACCCCAACGGCCCAGGTTCCTGGCTGAGGCAGCAGGTCAGCGGCATACCCTGGTCCCGTGGCGAAGAGCAACAGCCCTAGATAGCACCCTACCCCTTTGCATGCCGACGCGATTGTCAGGCGTCTCATTCGTCAGCCCCCCTTCCCCCGGTACGATGAGCTACGCTCCTATCCCACACTCGTGCACGTTTGGCAAGCCGTGCTAGCTCACGGTACTCAAGCCAGTCTCGACGAAATCACGGGTTTCCTCATCCCACCGATAGGCTCGAATCGCTCGAACAGTGCGGTTGTAAATCGAGATCACCAGGTAAGCGGCGTCGGGATAGGCAGGTTCGTCCCCGAACATCGCCCGGGTTTTGTCTTCGGCGGAAAAGTACGCGTCATGATTGGGATGGGAATGATAAAACGCTTTGAGCGTCACCTGCCCACTTTCCACTTCCTTTATGATCGCCAGTAACTCTTTCGGATCCATGAAATAGGCGACCGTGGCATCGCGCGGGTAGTGGCGGGGATCCCGTGCGTGCATGGCGTTTTGGACGTTCGTAATCCGACGTACCTCTTCTTCTTCAGCCGCATTGACAACGATCGCTCCGCAACACTCTTCGGGGAAGGTTTCTTGCGCATGACGACACAATTCATCCCAGGTGCGCCGTTTCAGGTGGAGCATGACAACCTCCGCAGCGTTGCCCAAGCGAGGTGCGATTATGGCGAGAGCGCAACGGAAAGTCAAAGCAGGCCCCGCAGCGTCCAGCGATTCAGCCGTCGAGTGGTCCAGCTGGGTGACACACTGAGCTATTACAGAGCCGCCTGCAACAGATAGCGCACTTCGGCCCCCTCACGGCCAGGGATCTTGCCCCGCGCGCGCAGCAGCCGCGAAGAGGCGATGGCGTGACGGCTCGCCAAATCCGTACTGACCTGCTGGACGCGTTCTGCTGCCAGACGCTCCAGGTCTTGCGGCGGAATCACCACCTGAGCCCGCAAACGCGCAAGCAGGGTTGCAGCTTCCGCGGACAGAGTGGGGGGGGAGACGCTGGCTGTGACCCCCAGGCGCGCGGCGAGGAATTGCTGGATTTCCTCTCGTGCTGCCGATTGCAGGGTGGGCTCCGGTGGGACCGGCTGCAGCGGCGCTGGCGCAGACGATTGCAGCTGCGCGAGGAGCAGACGATCTTGGAGGACCTCCAGGTCAGCCGGTCCGGTATAGCCGCTCAACTGCACTCCGAGTTCCGGCCGTTGCGCCAAGAACTCCCCAAGCCGAGTCAGTTGTCGCTGTCCCTGCTCGTCGTACTGGCTTGTCCCAGGACGGAAGGTGATGGGGGTCAAGTTCAAGTGGCGGACTTGCCCCTTCCTCGTCAATACCGCCCCCAGAAGCTTCAAAGGTGACGTCACCGCACCGACCACAGCATCACGGATCGCACGCAGGATCGTTCCGCCCAACTCAAAGCTCGGCTCGTCTAATTGCCCCCGCACCGGTATCTGCAAGTTGATGTTGCCGTGGAGGTCTTTGAGGAGGGCCACGATGAGGGACAATGGCAAGCCCACCTGTCTCTCCAGCGTGTTTGCCCCCTCCGCGTTCCCCAGTCCAAGATCATGCAGCGTCAGTGCCGAGTTCGCCTGCAACCGGTTACCGGGCACCACCAGGTCGACACGCAACGAGAGCGCGCCGTTGCGAACTGGATAGCCGAGCGGCGCCAAGTAAGGGTTAAAACGAGGGAGCGTCAGTCGCTCGACCTCGCCGCGGATCTTGACTACCGTCTGCCCATCGGTATACTCCGCCGCCCCGTGCAGGCGGATCGGTGCCCCGTCCTCGTGAAAGGCGCGCAAGACTGCCTGGGACAACCGGAGGGATGGGTACCTGGCACTAGTCACATCAAGTTCGACGTTCTGCCAGGACACCATCTGCGGCGGGGTGAGGGTATAATCCGCAAAGAAGAGTTCCCCGCCGTGCACCGTCGCACGGTCAATCTGCACGGCGAACGGCGCCGGCTCTGTCGTCGTCCCCTCCGGGACACCAGATGGTGTCTGTCTCTGCTCCTGTGTGGCCGCCGGAGGAACAACGAAGGCAAACCGGCCTGTACTTGTGCGCACCAACTGGCCATAGGGGTATTCCAGCACAAGGTCCTGCAGGTGTAGTGCCAGCGGCACCAGCCGACTCCCTTCCCGCAGCTCCGCCCGTCCCTGGTAACAAGCGAACCAGACCTGTTGCTCCTGCGGGTCTTTGAGCACGACGTCGTTCATCGTCACAAAACCATGCACACGCAACCCAGACGATTGGGCAGGCACCACCGAGAAGTGGACCGCAGTCCGCCCCTCTTCGTGCTGAGGAACTTCCGCCTGGGGTTGCGACTCGTGCGGCCAAACGAGACCGACGGTGCTCGTCACGTGTCCGATAGTCAAAGTCCCCTGCGCCAGACGTCGCACGGTCAGCTCAGACAGTTGCGTGTTGAGCCGAGCGGCAAAAGGGACCGCCGTGCTCCCCTCCGCAACTTCGATGCGCCCCTGCTGCCATTTCATCCCGCTCCCCGCTTCGGGAAAACCGGTGAGGGATACCATCGTGGTATCAAGGTCACCGCTGACCCCGAGCGTTTGGCTCCCGCCCTCGCGCCTCAACGTCGCCTGCATCGTGCCAGCGACGACCCCGTCCACCCCCGCTCCTCCTAGGAAGGAGGTGAACAAAGGTTGC
>JANWXO010000109.1 GCA_025057295.1 Candidatus Binatia bacterium
CCATTCCCTCTCGCACCGCCTCGACCGGCCCAGCGTAGAGGTAACGGGCACGGATCATGCGCGCAACGGTCCATTCATGTGGAGGCAGGAGCCTATTCGGATACTCTACATCATCGGCAGGAAAACGAAACGCCTCCCAAAAACCGAAATGCCCCCAGAAACGCTTGTACCCAACTCCGACTAACCCTTGCTCCGCTAACCGCTCTGCCGCCCGCAGACTATCGGCAAAATACACCTGACGGAGGACGCCGATTCCCTCGCCCAAGGCCAGCCAACGTCCGGCCCGGCCCGCTTCTTCGACATGCACGGTCGCCAAATGACGCACCTGTTCCGGGCGAGAGAGCAAAATCATCGGTGTGACCCCCTCGCGTGCACACCAGCGGATAGTCGACTCGCTGATAGAAAATGCCTGGAAGAGGGGTGGGTGAGGCTTCTGATAGGGCTTGGGCACGACCGCGATTTTCTGCAGCCGCCCGTGCGCATCTACCTCTCCTGCTGCTCCGTACTCACGCGTCCACTGATGGGGGGGCCAGAGGGTGCCGGTGTCGTACGGATGCGGATAGTGGTAAAATTCGCCGCGAAAGCGAAACGGTTCCTCTGCCCACGCCAGTCTGAGGATGTGATACACCTCCTCGAAGGCGCGACGGTTGGCATCGTCCATAGCCGAGTGGTCGCTCAAGGTCGCGGAAACGTTGATTTTTTGCGCCATTTGATCGAGCCACCGCTGTTGATAGCCCCGCGCAAAGCCGACAAACGAACGCCCGCGTGTCAACTGATCCAGCCAGGCAGTGGTAATGGCCAAGCGCAAGGGGTCCCAGCCGGGCAGGACGTAGCCGATAGGCCCTACACGGATGTGCTTTGTGTGCAGCGCAACGTAGAGTAAGAACTCCGGCGGTCCACCCACCTCAAATCCTTCGCTGTGCAGATGGTGCTCGGGAAAAGCGATAGCATCGAAGCCGCAGTCTTCCGCCAGACGTGCCAGTTCCACGACTTCCTCGAACATCATTTGCCAGCGGTCGGTATGATACGCAATCGGGCGCAGTTTTTTTCTCTCTGCCAAAGTCGCCGGGAGGGTCGGTAACAGAAAAAGCATGAATTTCATGGGTCGAGATTCCACCGGCAAGACCAATTCACTGGGTCCCTGCAGCTTCTCCTAGCGGCTCTTCTGCCAACGCTTCCAGCACGGCAGCACAGAGCAGGGGGAAAATGATCTCATGATGCCCGGTCAGGTGAAACCCTCGGCCTCCCTGCTGCGTGGGCCGACTCACCACATTCACCTGGGGGCGGTAGTGGCGGATAAAGTCGATGTCCACAGTGGTAAAAGCGTTCACCACATAGCCAAGGTTACGGGCTAAAGACAGCGCTTTGAGAAACACTTCTGGCAGAATGACGGCAGAACCGACATTGAAGAACATCCCCCCTTCCAATTGGGCTACGACAGAGGTGAGTAGCCGAAAGTCCCTGAGGCTTCCCTGCCCTATCGCCGCCCCATCCGCTTGCGGGTGCATATGAATGATATCAGTGCCGAGAGCGACGTGCACGCAGGCCGGGATGCCTAAGCGAGCGCACGTCGCGAGAATACTGAGATGTGCGTACGGGAGTCGAGCCGCATACATGCGTTTTCCCACCGCCTCGCCAATGCCAACCCCATCCCGTACCACCCCGTCGGAGATCGCACCGTTCAAGAATTCCGCTGTTTCTTCAGCCATACCAAAAGAGCCGTCCGCCAGCGCCTCGGCGACCTCCTCGGACGTTTCCCCGTGATAGGCAAGCTCGAAATCATGGATAACCGCAGCACCGTTCATGGCCACCGCCGAGAACAGGCCTCGCTCGAGAAAGTCCACGATGAGGGGCGAGAGTCCCACTTTGATCGGATGGGCTCCCATCCCTAAAATCACCGGTCGGCACGCGCGTATCGCACTGACCGTACGTTGCACGATTTCGTGGAGATCTGCGGCTGCAAGGGTTTTCGGCAGGGAGGCCAAAAAAGCCCGCAGACTTCCCCCAGTCTGCCACGGGGCAGCAAACGCGTGCGTCGCGACTTTGCTTTTTCTGCTCCGGAGGGGATAGGTAACGACCCGTGTGACGTCAATAGGAGGAAAGCGCATGTCAGCTCCCAGTTGCCTTCCCGTGTCGTTCGCCCCCGGCCACTGAGCAGGACACAGAATGGCGAGACAGCAGATGCTCGACCATTTCACAAATCACGTGGCCGATCAGGAGGTGTGTTTCCTGAATGCGCGGCGTGGTAGATGTGGCAGAGACACACAAGAGGTAATCGACCATACCCGCCATCGCTCCACCCCTGCCCCCAGTTAGCCCAATCGTGCGGATCCCCAAATCCCGGCATGCCTCGATCCCCTTCAACACGTTGACAGAATTGCCACTCGTGGAGATGGCAATGGCGACATCTCCGGCTTTGCCCAATGCACGAATCTGCTTCGCGAAGAGATCTGCGGGCCCGTAATCATTGACAATCGCTGTGAGCACTGACGTATCGGTCGTCAGCGCGATGGCAGGTAACGGTGCTCGTTCCATCAGGTAGCGGTTCACGAATTCGGCTGCGATATGCTGGGCATCCGCCGCACTCCCCCCGTTGCCGAACAACAAAATCTTCCCCCCAGCGGTGAGCGCTCGTGCAATCTCTTCGATAGCTCTGATGAGGACATCGAGCTGTTCTTGCAAAAACGTGTGCTTCGCAGCAATACTGTCAGCAAAAATCGCAGTGATCAACTCTTTCATGTCCATGGGTGCCGCGCTGATCTTAGGGAGCGGGTTCCCCCCCGTCAAGCCGCGACTTGACAGAGAGAGCGGAAAGTGATTATGTTGCCGACAGAAAAAATCCCCGGTCTCAATAGCGGAGGGGCCACACCCGTTCCCATCCCGAACACGGAAGTTAAGCCCTCCAGCGCCGATGGTACTGCAGCCCCGCTGCTGTGGGAGAGTAGGACGAGGCCGGGGTTTCCGTTTTCAGCGGAGGTTCGCACGGGCGGGCGTAATTCAGTGGCAGAATGCCAGCTTCCCAAGCTGGACGTCGCCGGTTCAAATCCGGTCGCCCGCTCCACCTCATATGCTGCATACGGTCAAATGTCCTACCTGCCGCCGGCCGACAGCCTGGCAGGGGAACCCTTTTCGTCCGTTCTGCTCAGCACGCTGTCGCCTCATTGACCTCGGCGCCTGGGCAACGGAGTCGTATCGCATCCCTGGAGAACAGGTAGATCCTACACACACTCAGGACACATCCTCAGCAGAGGACCCCGCCTCGCATGGCCATTCACCCGACCGCTCTCATTGACCCGCGTGCGGACATTCACCCGGAAGCGGATATCGGCCCGTATGTGGTGATCGAAGGTCCCGTGCGGATCGGGCGCGGCACCAAAGTCCTCGCTCATGCGGTCCTGCTCGGCAACACCGAAATCGGCGAGGATAATGAGATCCATATGGGTGCGGTGATCGGGCACGCTCCCCAAGACCTCTCCTACAAAGGCGGTCCGACATCCCTGATCATCGGCCATCGCAACATCATCCGCGAACACTGCCAGGTGCACCGTGGTACCACGGACGGGAGTGCCACGGTGATCGGCAATGACAATTACCTGATGCACCACGCCCACGTAGCTCACAATTGTCACTTGGGGAACCACACCATCATTGCCGGTGGTGCGCTTCTTGCCGGCTACGTGCAGGTAGAAGACCGGGCCTTTGTCTCGGGCAACTGTGTGGTGCACCAGTTTGTCCGCATCGGTAGGCTCTCGCTGCTGCGCGGTCTCTCGCGGACCAGCCGCGACGTCCCACCGTTCTGTATTATGGACGGTACCCACACCGTGCGGGGGATCAACGTGATCGGGCTGCGCCGAGCGGGATTCGACCAGGATCGCATTCGCGCCCTCAGACGGGCCTATGCACGCCTCTTTGCCCACCGCACCAACCTCAAACGAGCCATCGCTGAACTCCAAGCCGAGCCGTGCTCTGCAGATGTTCAGTACCTGCTCGACTTTATTGCCCAGTCAAAACGGGGGGTCTGTTGTGGTCCCAAGCAGCAGCCCGCGGAAGATACTCCAGACGGATGACGAGGCGGCGACCGGATTCGAACCGGTGAATGGAGGTTTTGCAGACCTCTCCCTTAACCACTTGGGTACGCCGCCGTGGGTGCTACCTTAGCGGTTCTCCCCACACCCATGCAACACCCTCCCATGACACAGCCGAGGTTCTCAGCTATAAGGGAACCAAACTAGCAGGGGAATGTGAGTGCGCACCGATGATTGAACGGTATACCCGCCCGACCATGGGCCGGATCTGGACAGAAGAGCACAAATTGGCCAAGTGGCTCGAAGTCGAGTTGCTTGTCTGCGAAGCCTTAGCCGAGCGTGGAGAAATCCCCCCGCAGGTTGTCCCCCACTTGCGTCAGCGTGCCCAGATCAATATCGCCCGCATGCGCGAGATCGAGGCCGAGGTAAAACACGATGTCATCGCCTTTGTCACGGCAGTGGCAGAAACCGTCGGGGACGAGGGACGATATCTGCATCTCGGGCTGACGTCGTCCGACGTGATCGATACGGCCTTCGCCGTCCAATTGTGCGAGGCCACGGATATCCTGCTCGCCGACATCGACGAGCTGCTGCCCGTGCTCGCCCGTCTGGCACGAACCCACCGGGATACGTGTATGATCGGCCGCACGCACGGCGTCCATGCCGAACCGATCACCTTCGGCTTAAAGGTCGCCCATTGGTACGCGGAGATGCAACGCAACCGGGATCGTCTCGTGCAGGCACGCCAAGAGATCGCCGTCGGCAAAATCTCGGGCGCGGTCGGCACGTTTGCCCATATTGACCCTGCCGTCGAAGCGTTCGTTTGTGCCCGTCTCGGGCTGAAGCCCGAACCGATCTCGACGCAAATCGTCGCGCGTGACCGCCATGCTGCCTTCTTCGCGACTCTGGCTCTGATCGGGAGTTCGCTCGAACGCATCGCGCTGGAGCTGCGGCACCTGCAGCGTACCGAGGTATTCGAGGTCGAAGAACCCTTTAGCCCCGGGCAAAAAGGGTCGTCGGCAATGCCGCACAAACGGAACCCCTGGCAGCTCGAGAACGTGTGCGGTTTAGCCAGGTTGCTGCGCGGCTATGCGCTCTCAGCGTTCGAAAACATCCCCCTCTGGCACGAGCGTGATATCAGCCATTCCTCGGTTGAACGGGTGATCGGTCCTGACGCGACCATCCTGCTCGATTTCATGCTTGCTCGTCTCACTGCTATCCTCGACAAACTAGTCGTTCATCCAGAACGGATGCAGGCCAATTTGGCACTGCTGGGTGAGGCGATCTACTCCGAACACCTGCTGCTCGCTCTCGTCCGCAAGGGGGTTCCACGGGAGGATGCCTACCGCTGGGTGCAACGCAATGCGTTGCGCGTGTGGGAAAACGGGGCTTCCTTCGCCGCCGAAGTCCGGCGCGATCCCGACATCTGCCGGATCCTGAGCCAGGACGAGATCGAGCACCTGTTCGACGTGCGTCACGCGCTCAGACACACCGACACCATCCTGCAGCGTGTCCTGCCGCAATGATATGTTAGCAAAAGTGTACGTCACCCCCAAAAAGGCTATTCTCGACCCCCAGGGAAAGGCTATTGCACACTCGCTCCATGCGCTCGACTATCCTGAAGTGGTCGACGTCCGCATGGGAAAGTACCTGGAGGTGCGCCTCACTGGACTGTCGCGCGCGCAGGCCGAGCAGCGGGTGGAAGAAATGTGCCGTCGCCTGCTCGCCAACCTGGTGATCGAAGATTTTCGTTTCGAGCTGGTAGAGGAGTAGGGTCGTGAAGTGGGGAGTGGTCACCTTTCCCGGCTCCTGTGACGACCGCGATACCCTGTACTGTCTCGAAACGGTGCTGGGACAACAGGTTGTTGCGCTGTGGCACAAAGACCGTGATCTGCAGGGGGTAGACGCCATCGTGCTCCCTGGCGGCTTTTTCTACGGTGATTATCTCCGCTGTGGAGCCCTGGCCCGTTTCTCTCCCATCATGCAGAGCGTGTACGAGTTCGCCCAGGCTGGGGGACCGGTCCTCGGCATCTGCAACGGCTTTCAAATCCTCTGCGAAGCCGGTCTCTTACCGGGCGCTTTGGTACGGAACCGCTCGTTATCCTTCATCTGCGACTGGGTGTGGATCAGGGTCGAAACGCCCCGGACTCCTTTCACAGCCGCTTGCCGGACCGGCGAGATCCTCCGCCTTCCCATCAAGCATGGTGAAGGGTGCTACGTGGCCGATGCAGCAACGCTGCGTACCTTAGAAGACAACGGCCAGGTCGTATTCCGGTATGTCGACGCAGCTGGGCAGACGAGCGAGACGGCCAACCCAAATGGTTCCTTGCACAACATCGCTGGGGTCGCCAACGCGAGGGGCAACGTCGTCGGCTTGATGCCCCACCCGGAACATGCCGTCGAGCCGCTCCTCGGGGGCGAGGACGGCAGCAAGCTCTTCCGCCTCGCCTGCGCAGCATTATGAATACCGCTCACCGTTCTCTCCCTGTCACCCTGCAGGTCGCGCAAGAGCACGGCCTCACCGCGGAGGAATACCAGCGCCTCATGCAGATCCTGGGTCGGACGCCAACGTTCGAGGAACTGGGGGTTTTCTCCGTGATGTGGTCCGAGCACTGCAGTTACAAAAGCTCGCGCCGCTTGCTGCGGCAGTTGCCCACGAGCGGGCCGCAGATTTTGCAGGGTCCAGGTGAGAATGCCGGGATTGTCGAAGTTGGCGACGGTCTAGCGGTCGTTTTTAAAATCGAGAGTCACAACCACCCCTCTTTTATCGAACCCTACCACGGCGCCGCCACCGGGGTGGGAGGAATCCTCCGCGATATCTTTACCATGGGAGCCCGCCCTATCGCTTCCCTCAACTCCCTCCGCTTCGGCTCCCTGGATCACCCCCGCACTCCGTATTTGGTCAAAGGGGTGGTCGCCGGGATTGGGGGCTACGGCAACTGTGTGGGCGTCCCCACCGTTGGCGGCGAGGTGTACTTCGACGCTGGTTATAACGGCAACATCCTCGTCAATGCCTTTACGCTCGGTGTGGTCCGCACGGATCGCATCTTTCGCGCGCGGGCGGCGGGAGCCGGCAACCCTGTCATGTACGTCGGTTCGCGCACGGGGCGTGACGGCATCCACGGTGCCAGTCTGCTTGCCTCGCGGGAGTTCGACGCCCGTTCCGAGGAGTTGCGCCCTGCCGTGCAGGTCGGCGATCCCTTCACGGAGAAACTGCTCATCGAGGCGTGTCTAGAACTCATGCAGCGCGACCTTATCGTCGCCATCCAGGACATGGGCGCCGCCGGGCTCACCAGTTCAGCGGTCGAGATGGCAGGACGCGGCGGCATGGGGATCCTTCTCCAGTTGGAAGCGGTACCGACCCGTGAAGAGGGTATCACGCCGTACGAACTGTTGCTCTCTGAATCGCAAGAACGTATGCTTCTGATCGCCAAAGCAGGCTGCGAGGAGGAGGTGCGGGCGATTTTCTCTCGTTGGGATCTGGAAGCCTGTGTCATCGGTCGTGTCACCGACGATGGATTGTTTCGGGCGTGCTGGCACGGCCAAGAGGTGGTGCGCATCCCCGTCTCTGCCCTCACCCAAGACGCACCGGCCTATGAGCGTCCAGCTACTCCACCTGCAGATCTGGCAGCACGCCACCGCCTCGATCTCACAGACCTCCCCAGTCCGTCTGACTACGGAGAGGTTCTGGTCCAGCTGCTGACCTCGCCCAACCTTGCCAGCAAAGAATGGATCTACCGCCAGTATGACTTCCTGGTGGGGAGCAACACGGTGGTTCAGCCAGGCTCCGATGCCGCGATCATCCGCCTCAAGGGCACTCGCAAAGGGATCGGCTTGAGCGTCGATTGTAACAGCCGGTATTGTTTGCTCGATCCGTATCGTGGCGCGCAGATCGCCGTCGCCGAGGCCGCACGCAACCTGGCTGTGAGTGGAGCGCGACCGCTGGCGCTGTCCGATTGCCTCAATTTCGGCAATCCGGAGAAACCCGAGGTGATGTGGCAGTTCCAGCAAACCATTGCCGGGATGCGGGACGCTTGTCTTGCCCTGGACCTGGCAGTGGTGAGCGGGAACGTCAGTTTCTACAACGAAACCGAAGGGCGAGCGATTCCTCCAACTCCAACCGTTGCCATGGTGGGAATCGTACCCGACGTCACACGCCACGTGACCCAGTGGTTCAAACAGGAGGGTGATATCATCGTGCTGCTCGGGGAGACGAAAGCAGAGCTGGGGGGGAGTGAATATCTCGCCGTAGTGCATGGCCGTGTCGCAGGGGCACCGCCTGCGCTCGATCTATCGCAGGAAAAACGCCTGCAGGAGTTGTGTTTCACCGCCGCCCAAGAAGGGCTGTTGGCATCGGCCCACGATGTCGCCGAAGGCGGCCTCGCCATTGCCCTTGCCGAAGCGTGTATTTCCCATCCGGACAAGGCCATCGGTGCCCGTGTCCGACTCCCAGGTGGCCTGCGGCCGGACGTGCTCTTATTCAGCGAGAGCCAGTCGCGGGTGCTCGTTTCTGTTCCTCCCGCTGTCCTCCCGCGTCTCCAAGCCCGTGCCCGCGCGGCTGCGCTGCCTCTGTTCATCTTGGGAGAAGTCGGGGGAAGCGAACTCGAGGTGCAGGGGTATTACCGTTTCCCAGTGGCGATGTTGCAACATGCATGGCGGACGGCCCTCGCAAGGCGATTAGAAGCAGTGTCAGCGTCAGGAACAGCCTGACAGCCGTACGCGCACGGAGGGGAGACCGTGATGCACGAGCGAGCAGATGACGTGTTTGACCGTTTCCGCGAGGAATGCGGCGTGGTTGGGGTCTACGGCCACCCTGAGGCAGCCAACCTCGCCTACCTCGCTCTGTACGCTTTACAGCATCGAGGCCAGGAGTCAGCAGGGATTGCATCATCCAATGGCCAAACCCTGCTGGTCCACCGTGGGATGGGACTCGTGGCCGACATCTTCGACGAAAAGATGATTCGTCGCCTCGAAGGCTGGAGCGCGATTGGCCATAATCGTTACTCCACTACCGGTTCGACCGTGCTGAAAAACAGTCAGCCGTTGGTCGTGAAATACACCCACGGTGCCCTGGCCGTCGCCCATAATGGCAACCTCGTCAACGCCGAGGAGCTGCGTCTCTCCCTAGAGGAGCACGGATCCATCTTCCAATCGACCGTCGATACCGAAGTGATCCTTCACCTGATCGCAGCGTCGCGGGCTCCCCGCCTGGTGGACCGCGCCATTGAAGCCCTGCAACACGTCCGGGGAGCCTACTCGCTCGTCTTGCTCAGCGAACACGAAATGATTGCCGTACGCGACCCGCACGGCTTCCGGCCGCTGGTCCTCGGACGTATCACAGATCCTGGCAGAGAAACCCACGTCGTGGTGTCAGAAACCTGTGCGTTAGATCTGATCGGCGCAACCTACGAGCGAGAAGTCGAGCCAGGAGAAGTGCTGTTATTCACCCCGCAGGGGGTAACCTCGTATTTTCCCTTCCCACGCCAGCCGTTATCGCGTTGCATCTTCGAGCACATCTATTTTTCCCGGCCAGACAGCCTTCTCTACGGTCGCAGTGTCTATCAAACGCGCAAAGAGCTCGGTCGCCAACTGGCCCGTGAGGCAGCGGTCGCAGCCGATATCGTGATTCCTGTTCCGGACTCCGGTGTTCCGGCTGCACTCGGGTACGCTGAGGAATCCGGCTTGCCGTTCGAGATGGGGCTGATCCGTAACCACTACGTCGGGCGCACCTTCATCGAACCACGCGAATCTATCCGCCATTTCGGCGTGAAGGTTAAGCTCAACGCTCAACCTGCAGTGTTGCGCGACAAACGGGTGGTGGTGGTCGATGATTCGATCGTCCGCGGCACGACAAGCCGGAAAATCGTCACCATGATCCGTGCCGCCGGCGCCCGCGAGGTCCATTTGCGTATCAGTTCGCCGCCGACGATCGGCCCCTGCTTCTACGGCGTCGATACACCGACGCGACGAGAGCTCATCGCCGCCTCCCATTCGGTCGAAGAGATCTGCCGCTACGTAACCGCAGACAGCCTGGCGTATCTGAGCGAGGCAGGGATGTATGCCGCACTCGGAGAAGTGCGAGGCGGATTTTGCGATGCATGCTTTACCGGCCGCTA
>JANWXO010000010.1 GCA_025057295.1 Candidatus Binatia bacterium
AGATTGTCCTGCCACCTCCCCCTCCGCTTTCAGGTGCGGCCTACCTGCGCTTTATCCCGCGGGAGGAGATGGATATCGCTGTCGCAGGAGTGGGATCGTTTCTCCGCCTCAGTGCCGATCGCCGCTGCTGTGAACAAGCACGCATCGCCCTGGCGGCGGTCGCCCCTACACCAGTACGAGCGCGCGAGGCCGAGGATTTCCTGGTCGGCAAACCGCTGGACGAAGCCAGCTTCACCCAAGCCGGCGAGCTGGCAGCCAGGGCGGCACGGCCGATCTCGGATGTGCGCGGGTCGGCTGCCTATCGCCGTGAGCTGGTGAAGGTATTGACGCGCAGAACGCTGCGCAAGGCGTTGGAGAGGGGAGTATGAAACGAGAAGTGACGTTGCAGGTGAATGGGGAGCCCTACACCATCATCGTCGACACCCGCGAGACGCTGCTCGATGCCTTACGCTACCGCCTCGGGTTCATGGGACCCAAGGAAGGGTGCGGCAATGGCAACTGTGGGAGCTGTACAGTGACCCTCAACGGTGCGATCGTCGACTCGTGCCTCGTCTTTGCGGTTGAAGCCGACGGGGCGGAAGTCACCACTGTCGAAGGGCTTGCTGTCAATGGCCAACTGCATCCTCTGCAACGAGCCTTCATCGAGACAGGCGCCTTACAATGCGGCTTTTGCACGCCGGGGTTCATCATGTCGGCGAAAGCGCTGCTGGAACGCAATCCTCATCCGACCGAGCAGGAGATCCGCCTGGCACTGTCTGGGAATCTCTGCCGCTGCACTGGGTACGACAAGATCGTGCGTGCGGTCATGGCAGCGTCCGAGGCGTTGGCACGGGCGGCATAAAGGTATGGAATACAAACCACTCGGCAACACCACCGTTCTGATCCCGGAGATCGGTCTGGGCACGTGGAGATACGCCGGAGGGGTGGAGCCGCTGCGACGTGGGATCGAGTTAGGGGCGGTGCTCATCGATACGGCGGAGATGTACCGCACCGAAGACGTCGTCGGACGGGCGGTGCAGGGTCTGCGTGCGCAGGTCTTCATCGCCACCAAGGTATCCGGCAGTCACCTGCGTTATGACGACGTGCTGCGGGCGGCCGAGCGGAGCCTGCGCCAACTCGATACCGATTCCATCGACCTGTACCAGATTCACTGGCCGAACCCTTCCGTACCGATCACGGAGACCATGCGTGCGATGGAGACCCTGGTCGATCGAGGGCTGGTCAAGTATATCGGCGTGAGTAATTTCTCCGTTGCCGAACTGCGGGCTGCCCAGGCGGCCATGCGCCATTACCCGATTGTATCGAACCAGGTGCTCTACAACCTCACCCACCGCGACATCGAGCGCGATCTGCTCCCCTACTGTCAACAGCACCGCATTACGATACTCGCCTATACCCCTTTGGACGATGGGCGATTGGCCACTCCCGCGCGGTTCCGCCGCACCCGGGGGATGCAGGTGCTAGAGCAGGTGGCAGCGCAGGTGCACAAAACCCCTGCGCAGGTAGCGCTCAACTGGTGCACTGCACGAGCGTGCGTTGTGGCCATCCCGAAGTCGGACAGTGTAGAGCATACCGAGGAGAACTGCCGGGCGTCTGGGTGGCGGTTGTCCCCTGAGCAGATCCACATGCTGGATACCGCCTTTGCCAGCACAGGGTGAATCGGCACCGGTGAGGTCGCGACGCGCAAGGATTGCGGCGGTCTCAAGGCTGCAGCGAAGAGCCGGTCACGTTGTTTCCCTCTGCTTTGCTACTCTCTCGTGCGAGCTGTGCTCGGACAGGACCAACTCTTGACATGGCGTGGGCGGATGAGCCATGCTGCTCCTGCGCCCGTAGTTTGAGGAGTACAATTCTGTCTCGTTTCCCTTCCTCGAGGAGGGCAGGCCTATGAAGCAGCTGGTCATCAAGAGACGTGACTCCCCGAGAATCGAAATATAGCCGTTCTTGCTGGTGAGCCGAGCACGCTGAGGGGAGTGGGTGCGTCGGAACCGTCATGTTGCAAAAAGGAGGAAGCTATGGCGCAGTTTGACACGCTCATCAAAGGCGGCACGATTGTCGACGGGACACGAGTGCCCCGCTATCGTGCCGATATCGGGATCAAAAACGGCAAGATCGTACAGATCGGCCGCCTGCACGCCAGCGATGCGACACATGTCATCGATGCGAGCGGACTGATCGTTGCCCCTGGGTTCATTGACCTCCACACCCACTACGATGCGCAAATTCATTGGGATCCCTATTGTACGATTGGCAGTTGGCATGGGGTGACCTCGGTCACCATTGGCAACTGCGGGTTCGGCTTTGCCCCCCTCCGGCCTCAGGATGCGGAGCGGGCGATGCTGGCGCTCTCCCGTAACGAGTCTATCCCGCTCGAGCCCATGAAAGTGTCGATGAAGGTAGACTGGGAGAGTTTTCCGCAGTACCTGGACCGGCTGTCGCGGATGCCGCTTGGCATCAATATCTCCCATCTCTACCCGGTGGCCCCGGCAGTGGCCTATGTCATGGGCGGCTTTGACGAGGGCAAGAAACGGTTCCCGAACGAGAAGGAGATGGCGACCATCGTGCGGCAGCTGCACGAAGCGATCGATGCCGGTGCGGCAGGCTGGTCTGCACAGCGGCTCGTGCCGGAGAGTCGAGTATCGGTCCAACGTGACTACGACGGCACGCCCATGATTACCGATATTCTCCCGGATGAATTCTACCTCACCCTGGCCCGCGCGTTGGGCGAAAAAGAGCAGGGGTGTATCCAGTTTACCCAGTCTGGGGCGACAGAAAGCAAGCTCGGCATCGAGGATGATTTCCGCTTCCTCGAGCAGCTCGCCCAGGAAAGCGGGCGCCCCTTGTTGTACAACGCCATCCTCATCAGCGATAAACATCCAGAATCGCACCGCACCCAGCTCAATTGGGTCACCGCCGCCAATCTCCGTGGCGTGCGCGTGTTCGGTCAGGCGTTGACCGCCCGTGCACCGGTGCGGATGACGCTCGAGGACTGGAACCTCTTCGACAGTATTCCCGCCTGGCGTGAAGCAACCGTGGGAACGCTCGAGGAAAAGAAAGCCAAGCTGTCCAATCCAGAGCTGCGTCAGTCCATGCGCGAGGAGTACGACAAGGGGGGCATGGAAACGCTCGACGTCATCTTTGGCGAGATCCCCAGGTATATCGCCCGCAAGGTGCGGCGTCCGGACCTCAAGCAAAAATACGAAGGGTTATCGGTGGAGCAGATCGCCAAGATGGAGAACAAGCATGTCATCGATGCCATGCTCGATCTGTCCGTGGCAGACGACCTGCGTACCGAGTGGGCAGGACCGGTAACGAACGCCAACATCGAAGGCTACCGCGAGTTGATGAGCTCACCCTATACCCTACCAGGGGTTTCGGATGGTGGCGCCCACGTCAAGTTCATCACCCCAGCGATCTATCCTACCGAGGTCCTGGCGTGGTTGGTTCGCGATGCCGGTGTGCTCACCCTCGAAGAGGCCCACTTCCGTCTCAGCGGGCTGACCGGATGGGCGGCCGGCTTCAAGGACCGTGGCACCCTGCGTGAGGGGATGGCTGCGGATATTGTGATCTATGATCTGGACGCGCTCAAAACGTTACCGGAGGAGATCGCCTATGACCTGCCGGCTGGAGAGTGGCGGCGCATCCAGAAGGCCGAGGGGTACCGCTGGATCATGGTGAACGGGGAAGTGATCTTCGAGGACGGCCGGTGCACCGGAGCCACGCCAGGCAAGCTGCTGCGCAATGGGCAGGCGGTGTAGCAGATCGGCGTGACGGAACGGAACTGTCGGTGACCTTCTGCGGGCGGTCCGCTGCGGCCGCCCGTGGAATGCTCGCATGTTCTCTCGCTCTGTTGCCCGTGGCCGAGGTCATGCGCTTATGAATCTCTGCTGTGGACCTCTCGAGGACAGGTCCGGTCATACTCACCCGTGCTGCCGGGCGCTTCCACCATATCCATCTTCTCGCTCGAGGGGCTTGCAGGTGTGACAATCCCGCCCACGCCTCCCGTACCGTGATACGGCTATTTTACCCCTGCTCTCTCCTTAGATATGCAAGGCGCACCCCTGTTGCACTGACACTGTCGGTCTTGTCCGGCAAGAGCGGAGACCAGATATGGACGCCCAACTCGCCCACGCACGGCTTACCCGCCTCGTCGAAATCAACCAACTCTTGATGAACACGATGGACCCGAACGAGCTGCTCCAAGCGATACTCGCGTCGGCCTTACAGCTCTTCTCCGCCGCGGGATGTAGCATCGCCTTGATCGACGACACTGCGCAGCAGCTCAGGTTCGCTTTTGTTTTGGGGGGAGCGAGAGTTGAGGAGTTCCGTATCCGGTTGGGTCAGGGGTTGATCGGCTGGGTTGCCCAAACCGGGCAGGGCGTGGTGAGCAACGACGTCACCCAGGACCCCCGCTTCTTCGGCAACGTGGACCGCAGAACCGGCTTCAGAACCAAGTCGGTGCTGTGTGCTCCGCTCAAGCAAGGTGACGAGATTATCGGGGCGATCGAAGTGCTCAACACTACCGATCCCCAGGGGTTTACGCCAGAGGATTTGCAACTCCTGATGGCTTTTGGTGGACTCGCAGCCACGGCCATCACCCGTGCTGCGACCTTCTCGACGGTGCAGAATAGCCAGCGCGCGCTTCAGGAGATTGTCCAAGACCGCTATCGCCTGGTCGTGGGAACCAGTTCTGCTATGCAGGAGGCGATACGTCTCGCCCGCACCGTGGCTGCGACACATACCACCGTGCTGTTGTTGGGAGAAAGCGGCACCGGTAAAGAGGTGGTTGCCCGTGCCATCCACCAGTGGAGTCCACGAGCCGAGTGTCCCTTTGTCGCCGTCAACTGTGTCGCCCTCACCCCCGAGTTGTTGGAGAGCGAGCTCTTCGGGCACGAAAAAGGCGCCTTCACCGGAGCGATAGCGCAGAAGAAGGGCAAATTTGAGCTCGCAGAAGGCGGCACGATTTTCCTCGACGAGGTCGGCGACCTCGCACCGACGCTGCAGGCGAAGCTGTTGCGCGTCTTGCAGGAAAAGGAGTTTCAGCGCGTTGGCGGTGTGAGGGATATTCGTGTGAACGTACGGATCCTTGCTGCCACCAATCGCGATCTGCAGAAAGCGATGCAAAGCGGCACCTTTCGCGAAGACCTGTACTACCGGCTGAACGTGGTGTCGATCACGCTGCCGGCGCTGCGAGAACGGGCGCAAGATATTCCCGTTCTCGCCCAACACTTTCTCGCACGCTATTGCCAGGAGCTGAAGCGGGCTCCTTTGAGCATCGACGAGCAGGCGATGGCGCTGTTGCAGGCGCACCCCTGGCCGGGGAACGTGCGGGAGTTGCAGAATGCGATCGAGCGCGCCGTTGTATTCGCCGCTGGTCCGCGCATCACTCCTGCGGATCTGCCGGTGCAGCTGCAACAGCCTTCCCTTCGCTCCCCACAGACCCTTCCCCCATTGCCGTTCACCGATCATATTCCGCCGCTGATGACGGCGGTGAATGAGTTCAAACGCGCGCTCATCCGCAGAGCGCTGCAGGTCGCCCAAGGCAACCAGACGCGGGCAGCTACGCTCCTCGGCCTGCGGCAAGCCAACCTGTCCAGGATGATGAAGACCTTAGGAATCCGCTGAGCTCGCCTCGACCGCGGGCCAAGCTCTGTGGCAGGGCAGTGACACACATCGTACGTTTCCTCTACAAGCACAGCTCTGCCAGCAGACGCAGCGCTTCTGGTTGCGTCGTGGCGATCAGCAAGCTGGTCGCGGGGGAAGACTTCCACGCCTGGAGGCGTTCAGCGATGCGTTCGCGTGGACCGATTAACGCAACTTCGTCCACCAGCTTATCCGGCACCGCGGCAGCGGCTTCGGCTTTGCGGCCGCTCAAATAGAGATCTTGGATCTTCTCTGCTGCCTCTTCGTAGCCCATACGTCTGGCGTAGGCGTTGTAGAAGTTGGCGGTGCGCGCGCCCATACCTCCGATGTATAACGCAAGGTTCTCTTTCACCGGTATGCGACACTGCTCGAGGTCGTTGCCGACGATACAGGTGACGAACGGTGCAAGATCGAAGGTGGCGAGGCTCTTGCCGCCACCTGCTTTGGCGAACCCGCGTTCGAGATAAGGCAGAAACAACTCTGGTCTCTCCGGGTTCATCCAGATGGGCAGATTGCCGTCTGCGATTTCCGCTGCGCAGGTGATTCCCTGTGGACTGATCGATGCCATGTAGATCTTCATATCGGCACGGCCGTGCAGGATGCTTTTCAGCGGTTTCCCCAACCCTGTCGCGCCCGGGCCGGTATAGGGGATCTGATAGTACTCGCCCTGGTACTGTAACGGAGCTTCGCGGGCGAGAATTTTTCGCACGATACTGATGTATTCGCGCGTGCGGGCGAGGGGTTTGCCGTAAGGGACACCGTGCCAGCCTTCGGCGACCTGCGGCCCGGAAGGTCCGACGCCGAGAATGAACCGTCCGCCGGACAGGGCGTCCAGCGTCATGGCAGTCATAGCGGTCATGGCAGGGGTCCGCGCCGGGATCTGCATAATCGCCGCACCGAGTTTGATTTTTGTGGTACGGGCGCCAATCCAGGCGAGTGGTGTGACCGCGTCAGAGCCATACGCTTCACCCGTCCAGACCGAATCGAAGCCTAACCGCTCGGCCTCGAGAATGAGATCCATATTGAGCCGTGGTCCAGCCGCACCAACCAGCAGTCCGAGTTTCATCCCTCTACTCCTTTCTGTGAGATGGTCCTATCATACCTGAGAATCGCACCGTTTGCTGCGCCGGGAACAGGTCAGGACAGGCTGCTATATGCAGTGTGGCGCTGCCTCCCTCGGTTGACGCTGAGGCGGTAAACGTTTAGCTTTGGGCGACTGGTCTCTCGAGCAAGGAGTGGGACGTGGCTGCCGAGACACACCCGGAGCAGCAGCCTGCCCCGTTTTGCCCCAATTTGATCATCAAGCGGCCGGAGATGAAGGAGGAGCTCGCCTGCCTGTTGCAATATGGGATTGAGATGGTGATTACCAGTGTGGGGTCACCGGCTGAGGTGGTCGGCCCTCTGCATGACATCGGCTGCCTGGTGTTCGCCGATGTCGCGACCATGCGACATGCCGAGAAAGCGATCGCCGCGGGAGTGGATGGGCTCGTCCTCTTGACCGCCGGCGCTGGCGGACAAACCGGCTGGATGAATCCCCTCGCTTTTGTCCGGGCTGTCCGCGGGATGTACGAAGGGCCTCTCGTCCTCGCAGGTGGTATTGCGGATGGGTACGCGCTATGGACGGCACAGGTGTTAGGCTGTGATCTGGCGTACATGGGCACCAAGTTTATTGCCACGGAGGAAAGCCTGGCAGTCCCTGCCTACAAGCAGATGTTGGTCGAGTGCAGCATGGACGATATCCTGCTTACCCAGGCGTTTACCGGTTTGGATACGAACATGCTCAAGCCGTCCATTGTTGCGGCCGGGTTGGATCCGGCCCGTCTCCCGCCACGGGTAACGGTCGAAGAAGCAGCGAAAAACTTTAGCCATGCCGCGCTCCGTCCCGGACCACGACGGTACAAGGATATTTGGAGCGCTGGCCACTCGGTTTCTGGAGTGACACGGGTGCAAAGCGCTGCAGCCCTTATTGAGCAAACCTGGCGCGAGTACCAAAACGCCCGCCGTGATACCGCTCGCCTGCTCCACAGTGTTTCCCCTGAGGCGTATCCCTCGCCCTTCAGATCGTAGGGGAAAAGCTTCGTGGTGCTGGCCTGCAGGGAGCCGTGTCCTGTGGCGATAGGGACCGCGGTCGGTCGGAAGGAAATCGGATATGGGTATTTCGTCATGAAATAGCCTATTCCTCAAACAGATATCCTTTATGCCGCACGCTTCTGCTGGGGGGAGACCTGAAGAGGAAATTCTTCAGCGATTTTGAGACTTTTCCGCGCCTTGCGCTTGGCATAGCTGTTGCTCTGCTCCCTGGTGAGGGAGCAGGACAGTTGCCCATGGTGCACAAGGAGGGCGATATGGAAGACCTCGGCAGCTTGAGAGCGGCGTTTCGGCATCTGGTAGACGCGTTCAACGCAAAGAACCTTGACGCCCTTGTGGCCTCGGTGCACGACGACGTCGTGCAGATCGGTGCCTTCTCGCCAGTGCCGGTGGATGGCAAGTCAGCTCTCAGAGAGGTGTATGAGGCGTTCTTCCACGAGAGCGAAAGCGCCACCTTTACTCCCATCAATCCCCATTTCCGTCTGAATGGCTCTACCGGCGTTTCGTGGGGACATTTTGCTCTGGCGCTGCAGCTGAAGGGAGGACCGGTGCAAATTCCTGCGGGGTGCTTCACCATCATTTTTACCCAGGTCGGTACGCAGTGGCTCGTGTGTGCGTCCCATTTCTCATGGCTACCCCAGGGGATGTAGAGAGGAGCGGCAGTGTTCTCGACAGGATACCTGCCTCTCTGCTTGGTCGGAAAACCTTCTTTACGTCCTGCAGGAAGTCGTTCTATCCTGGCAGGATACGCCTGCCTGAGCACGCGATCCAGGCGGCGAGGGCGTGGTGCGCCCGTGCGCTGTTGTAGATGTAGGGCACATGCTGCAGAGCCGGGTCAGGTAGTCTGGAGCAACCGCTCGTGTCGGCAGCACCTCTTCCTCTTCGCTCGAGCTCAGAGAGCGACCAAACCACCCTCTTTTTTACCGCCTCTTTTTTGCTAAAAAGTGACGTGTCGAGAGTAAAGCCCTAGTCCCATGCGTCCCCGTGATCTGCACGCCTTGGAGTTCGACAAGGTCTTATGCCTCCTGGCTGACTGTGCTCTGTCCAGTGCTGGACGTGAAGCGTGTCTGGCTATCCAGCCGCAGGCGTCCGCAGCACGCGTGATCGCCGAGAGCGAACGCACCTGGCAGTTCTTCTGCTTGTTAGAGAGGCATCTCTCGTTTCCGTTGCGCGAGTTCCCCGACATCCGTCCCGCCCTCCAGTGGGCCGCGCATGCCGGAGCGACCCTCGACGGCACAACACTGCTGGACATCCGAGCGGTGATCGTCCTCTCGCGTACCCTCTCGGCTTTCCTCCGTCGCCACGCCGCCGGGTATGATCATCTGGCGGACCTGCCCGGACGTTTGCTGGCTTTCCCGGAATTGGAAGACGTCCTGTGTCGATGCCTGGACGACAACGGGCGGCTGACCGACGAGGCCAGTCCGGAGTTGCGGGCGTTGCGGCGCCGCGTGCGGGCGTTAACCGACGAGATCGAGCGGCGCTTGCAGCAGCTCCTGCATTCCCCCCACGTGGGTGCAGTCGTGGCTGACCGGTACATTACCGTGCGAAACAATCGTTTCGTGATCCCGGTGCGGCCGCACTTCCACACCCGTATCCAGGGCGTTGTGCAAGATCGTTCTAGCTCCGGGGAAACGCTGTTCGTCGAGCCGCTCTTCGCGGTGGAGCTGAACAACCTGTTGCTGCTGGCGCGCAAAGAAGAAGAGGCGGAAGAGCACCGTGTGTTTGTGTGGCTGACGGATTTGGTGCGTGGAGAACTCGCGCGCCTGGACAGCACGTTCGCGGCGCTGACGGAGGTGGACGTTCTCCACGCCAAGGTTCTCTTCGCCCGCAAATATCGCTGTACCAAGCCCAGGTTGGGGGGGATAGCGGTGCGTGTGCGCGCCGCCCGCCATCCGCTCCTCGTGGCAGCTGGCAAAACGGTCGTTCCCATCGATCTGTTTATCCCCGAAGAGAAAAATGGTTTGGTCATCACCGGACCCAATACTGGGGGGAAGACTGCTGCCCTCAAGACTCTCGGGCTGCTGTGCCTGATGGCACAGAGCGGCATGTTGATCCCCGTGGAGGAGGAGAGCGCCTTGCCGATCTTCTGCGGTATTTTCGCTGATATCGGCGATGCACAGTCGCTCGAGACGAGCTTATCGACCTTTTCGGCGCATATCCAAAACGTCGTCGAGATCCTGGGCGAACTCAGCCCGCCGGCGCTGGTCCTGTTCGACGAGCCTGGGGGGGGGACCGATCCAATCGAAGGAGGCGCCCTGGCGTGCGGACTGCTGCACCATCTCACAGCGCGCGGGGCGTATGTTGCAGCGTCCACTCATCTCACGCCAGTCAAATTGTTTGCTGTGGCGAATGAGACCTATCAGGTTGCCGCTGTAGACTTTGATCTGGAGACGCTTACTCCGCACTATCGACTGCGGTATGACATAGTCGGGCAGAGTTTGGGTCTGCCGATGGCGCGACGGCTCGGCCTGCCAGAGGAGGTGTGCGCGGCTGCCGAGGCCTCCCTCTCTCCCGAAGCACGCCAACTGTCACAGGCGATCGCAAAACTGGAGGAAACGCGCGCGGCGTTGGAACGAGAACGGTGCCGTGCGGCATCCGAGCGGGAGGAGCTAGCGGCTCTTCGAGCCCGTCAACAAGAATTGCTGGCTCAAATCGAGGACAGGAAACAGCGGATCTGGCAGGAGGAACTCGCGGAAGCCAAGCGGCTCGTTCGCCAGCTCCGTGTGGAGGGGCGCGCGCTGGCTGACCGCTTCCGCCGTCAGATCGGCGAGCGATCCGCCGCTGCTGCCCAAGCGCAGCGCGAACTCGCGCAGTTCTTGCGTACCCAAGAACGAGCGATCGCGGCCAAAGAACACGAGCGCGCGGCGCCGCCACCTGTGGCTGTAGAGCCCCCGCAAATCGGGGATGAGGTGGAAGCCCATAACGGCACGATTCGGGGGGAGCTGGTCGGGGTACACGGCGGTCGCGCCCGCATTCGGCGCGGCGGGTTGACGTTCGAGGTGGAAGCCGTACACCTGCGTAAAGTGGCCAAGACCAAGCAGAATGGCGCAGTGCACATCGCGGTACAACGCAGCGAAATGGCCGTGCGGCCGGAGATCAACCTGCTCGGCTTACGGGTCAGCGAAGCACTGCCACGGTTGGAAGAGTTCCTCGATCGTGCTGTGCTGGACCAGCATGCCTCCGTCCGCATCATCCATGGAACCGGCACGGGCGCACTCAAACGAGCCGTGCGAGATTTTTTAGCTCACTCACCGTACTGTTTCTCTTTCAGTGAGGCACCGCAGGCTGAGGGAGGGAGTGGGGCAACCATCGTCATGCTCCGTCCATGAGGATCGAGACGCGCAATCTGCTCAGTGCGTTCTTGGTAGAGGCGCTGGATGACCATGTTGCCGCCGCCGCTCTCCGTTGCCTTGCGGCCTATAGTCGAGCCGTGCGCAACACTCCTCCGGCGATGTCTGTGGACCGTTTTCTCCTCCCTGTGGGGGTAACGGAGCGTGACGCAGTGCTCGCCTATCTCCGCGGCCATCCTCTGCTGTCCTGGGATCTCCGCGGCCGATGTGGGCGCGTTACCCTGGCTCCGGCGTTTGCAGTCGAGTACGCCGTGATCGTACCGCGGCTCATCCGATACGGTGCAGTCCTCGCCGAGTGGCAACCGGATGCGACGGCCTCTGCGCTCACCACTGCGCTGCGCAAGGGAGCGCTCTTGTTCAACCATCGTCTGTTCTTCGAGGTCCATGAAGTACTGGAGGCGCAGTGGGTGAAAGAAACGGGTGACGAGCGGCGCTTTCTGCAAGGACTCATTCAGGTCGCGGTCGCGTTTTACCACTTGGAGAATGGGAATCTGCGCGGCGCGCGCTCCCTCCTGCAGGAGGGACTCGCCAAGCTCAGCCTGTACGTGCCGGCTTTTCTCGGGGTCGAATCAGGCGAGTTCGTCGCTGCGCTGGAGGGGTATCGGAGCTTCCTTGCCGGACTCGCCCCTGAAGAGCTTCCCCCGCTCGACCAGACCCAGATTCCGCTCCTGCGGTTGAGCGAGACAAGCCGCGAAAGGATTGGGTACAAACCCTTGCAATAGGGCGGCGAGTATGGCATGCACGGGAGTGCAACCAAGAGCTCTGTCCTGCTGACGAAAAAGGACAAGTGGCCTGAGTGCGATCAGGTGTTGGCCCCGCGTCTTGGAGGTGTCCGATGACGGCACAGCGAGAAATCCCCGCTCCATCCCGCATGCAGATTGTCCGCCATGCCTACATTTGGCAGGCCCGTTTGGGTCGCTGTGCGGTCCCGACTTGCTCGCGCCTGGCACGGCAAATGTGGCACTTGACGCCATACTGCCAGCGTCATTACCAGGAGCGGAGGCAGCGGGTCGTGCGCGATGTGGTGTAGAGCGCGCGTGCAATTTTCACAATTTGTGTTTTTGCCTGGCGCGCGCTCTGTTGTCGAGGCGGAGTCCTCGCGGACACATATGCACGCCGCTCTGACGAACGGACCCGGTGGGAAGCGGCGTTGGGCTCGGCGACGGTCTGTACCGGTGTCTCCGCTCGACGGAGGCACTTGGCCGCCCTCTGCTCGCCGCGGCGAAAATGCGTGAGAGGAGCTCCTGTGGACATCGATGCCCTCATTCTGACCGGCACAGCATGGGTCGTGGAGGGAGAGCTACCAGGTGAAGCGATTCTCGCCAGAGCGGCGCAGCGCACTATTGGGCAGACGCCCTCGTTCTTGCTCTCCACCGGTCCGATGGGAGGGGGAGAACAGGGGATAAACGCTGCCCTGGCGCTCCAGCGGCAGGAATGCGTCGGCGTGATTGCCCCGGTGTTCGCCTGGCCGTTCTTTCGCGTCTGTCTCAACATCGGCCTCCCTCCGTTGACAGTGTGGGAAGCCGGCGCAATCCGCATGGGCGACCGCCTGCGGGTGGATGTCAACGGGCTGGTAGTGAAAAACTTGAGTTCGGGCGCCCGCTATCCGATCCGAGGCCTGTCCGAACTCTACGTCGCGATTCTGGCCTGTGGAGGAATGGTTGGGTACGTGCGCGCGTTGCTCGCCGGGCAGCGGTCGGCCATATCGCCGTAGCTCGGCTACCGCTCGCCTGGTGCGGCGGTGCCGGTCAGTTCGACCACCAACCGGCCGAAGGGGAGGAAACTTTCAAACTTGAGCGGGATGTGTGCGGGATCGACTGTCACCCATAGTGAGGTTTCCGGCGGCAAGAGATTTTTCTCCGGTGCGGTGTCGAGAGAGAAGATCGCTGGCTGCAGGCGGATGGCCGGGCGGATGCTGTGGGCTAACAGGACATTTTCCCTGCCAATCACGTGGCAGACCACGCGGTACCGTTCATGTCCAGTGAAGACTTGGACGTGGACGATCTTTCCGGGAGCGAGGGTATTGCTGCGAAGCACGTAGAAGGCGGTGAGCGGATCATACACCTCTCCCGCAGGCAGGCGACGTTCTTGTGCCGGTGCCTTTTTCCTCGTCGTCCCGAGCAAGGTGTTCGTAGTTGGGTCGTAGCGCACGGCGATTTCCCGCGTCCGTTTGTGATCGCTGTAGGCGAAGCGAAAGGCGAGCGGGGTAAATCCATTGGCGGTGAACAGCCCGTCGGCCGTCCCGTGTAAGCGGTACAGATACTCTATCAACTCGCTCGTGCGTCCCTGGGCAGTGGCGCGGTAGACCTCACGCTTTCCGTGTCGGGTCCGAGACAAGCGGATCTGCGAATTCCCTGCTGGGAGCTCGTTGAGTGTGGCCGTATAGGTCAGCGTTTCACCTCGCGCGAAGACAGGAGGAACCTGGCGCGGAAGATCTTTGTCTGCCGCCTCCAGCGGGACGAGGGGAAAGAGTACGGTCAGAACGCAGAGGGACAGCGATGCGAGACGGGAGGAACTCGCCATGTCGGTCAGTATAGCGGGAATTCCTCAACAGGGACAGAAACAGCAGGGGAGATCTGTGTCTCTCCCCTGCTAGGGGGGCACGAGGGAACGCGAGCAGGCTGGCTACTCAGCCTTCTTCTCGGCGTCCGAGGTTACCGTGCGATGAGTGTGTTGATCGGTCTTCGTCGTGCTGCCAGTCGTTTTCTCCTGTTCGCTCCGCTCTGCTCCGGTATCTCCGGCAGGGGACGACGACGCCTTCTCCTCAGCGACGGAGCTGTTCGGCGCAGCGTTGCCTGGAGCGGTTGCCTGGCTCGGCGACTCTGGGGTCGCTGCTACGTGTGTCGTCTTTTCTGTGGTCTCTTGATGGCTGCGGGTTGCGTGCTCTCCGGCAAAGGCGAGTCCGCTCGCCATCAGAACGGCAGCGGTCAGTGTCACGAAACGTTTCATCGAACCTCCTCTCAGTTGTACGCCGGGCAGAGGGTTGCCGGCGGTTAGGGTTACTCTCTGTCTGTTCTGCTGCGAGAGGCGCCTCTGGCAGAGAGAAACAACCTGCCCGCGAAAAGGTTGCGCACAGCTGAGGGTGCTCGCACTCCGAGGGAGATCACTGACTTGGGGGCCGATCTGCTACAGGCTGCCTGACAGGGCTGCTCGCTCGTCTTTCGTCGTTCGTTCTTCCTTGGTACGATACCGCGAGAGAGGACTTGACGTGCGACGTATTCGTGACCTGCGGAAATATGGCCTCCCCGAGGCATTGCTGCAGATTTGGGAGCAGCAGCAGGGGGAGTTTCTCCTCCCCGTGCAGGAAGCTGCGGTGCAACGCTACGGGCTGTTTGAGGGGCGGAGTCTTGTCATCTCTTCCCCCACATCTTCAGGGAAGACGTTCATTGGCGAGATGGCAGCCATGCGTGCCACCTTCGCCGGGAAGCGCGTGTTGTATCTGACCCCTCTGCGTGCGCTGGCGGAGGAAAAGTATCATACTTTCCGTGCGCGCTATGGTCCGTACGGGGTGAAGGTAGTTATTGCCACCCGCGACCGGCGCGAGTTCGACCGCGACATTGAACAGGGCGACTTCCACCTGGCCGTCCTGGTCTACGAAAAACTCTCGCAACTGCTCGTGCGTCATCCGCACCTGCTGCGGACCGTTGCACTCGTCGTGGTGGACGAGTTGCAGATGCTCGGCGACCCGGAACGCGGAGCAGGGTTGGAGCTGTCACTGACCAAGCTGCTCGGCTCGACTCCTCGACCCCAGTTGCTCGGCCTGTCGGCGGTTCTGCGCGAAGCGCAATCGGTGGCAGAGTGGCTTGGCGCCGATCTCCTCTTGCAGGACGAGCGTCCAGTAGAACTCCAGCGCGGGGTCCTGTGGGGGAACCGCTTTCGCTACAGGACTTACAACACTGGCGAGGAAGGAGAAGCAGTATGGCCGACTGTCGCTTCTGAGGATCCGCGCGATATGCTTTTCGCCAGCGTCAAGTATCTCGTGGAGCAGGGGGAGCAGGTTTTGATCTTCCTCAAGGGAAAGCGCGACACGATCCAGTGTGCGCTCGCCCTCGCCGAACGCTTGGCCTTGCCGGCTGCGGGAGAGGCGCTTGCCGCGTTAGCGTTGTTGGAAGAGACGGCTCTCAAAGCCCAATTGCGCAGCGCCTTCGCTGGCGGAGTGGCGTTTCATCACGCGGATTTGACCCCGCAGGAGCGCGCCGTAGTAGAGACCGCCTACCGCCGTGGTGAGGTGCGTGTGATCGCGTGTACCACCACGTTGGCGTTTGGGGTCAACCTACCTGCCTCGACCGTGTTTATCGAGGCGGTCAAATGGGATACGGATAGACGGACCGGTGCCGCCATCGAGGTTCCGCTCTCTTGGGCCGAGTATGAGAACATCTCTGGCCGGGCCGGCCGCCTCGGATGGCATGAGGCATTTGGTCGCTCTGTCTTGATCGCGACGAATCAGTTTCAGGCCGACCTGCTCTGGCGCGCATATGTGAGGGGAGAACAGGAACAGTTTGCCCCGGCGCCTGGGCAGGATGGTTTCGTCGACCGTGTCCTGAACCTGGTCGCTTCCAAGATGTGTCTGCATACGGAAGAACTGCAAGCGTTTTTCCGGCTGACCTACCTGGGGTTTCTCCAGCGGCGGGCAGCGCCTCCTGCCTCCACTGCGTTGGCGGCAGACATCGCCAAAGCGGTCACCGCGCTCGCCGAGGCACATTTGATCACTATCGGTGATGATGGTCGACTGCAGGCAACCACCTTAGGAGAGGTGGCAGCGCGCAAGGGCCTGCGTGCCGCCACCGCGGTCAAGCTGGCCCGTTTCTTTGACGCGGCTCGTGGGCGCGAAGTCCCTGAACTGGAGCTCTTCTATCTGCTCAGTCTGATGCAAGAGAGCCAGCGGATGGCTGTTCCGCTCTCCGTGCTCGAACATCGGGGACGGCTGTACGAGAGCAGGGCCAGAGAGTGGGCACAAGAGCACGGCGGCGAGGTGGGAGAAGAAATGACTCGCCTGCTCCACGCGCGTATGCTGCCGACGACCCAGGAGGCGCGTGCCGCCAAGTTGGCGTTTCTGCTGTTGGGCTGGATCGGTGGAGAAGCGCTCGCCAGCTTGGAGACTCGCTATCAGTGCTACGCGGGTACGATTACGGCAGTGACCGAGGAGATGAGTTGGATGATGGACGCCGCCGCAGAGATTGCCGAGGTCATGGGATGGCCGGGAGCTGCGCGGGTGAGCACCTTGGCCGAGCGGGTGCGCTGGGGAGTGGAGGAAAGCGTGCTGCCGTTGGCGCGTGCGCGCCTGTCCGGACTCGGGCGCGAGGAACTGAAAAAGCTGGTCGCAGCCGGTTTTGCTTCCCCTGCCGCAGTGCGAGAAGCCCCACCTGCCGTGTTGGCACGCTATCTCTCTCCAGTGCAGATCGCGGCCTTGCGAGACGCTCGGGAGTGAGGGCCGAGGGTAGGGAAGCGGTACGACGCTTTGCCGCTATGGCCACAGATATTCCCAGAGATGTCATTCAGACAGCCCTTGCCACACTCGCGCGCGAGGATATTCCTGCGGAACTCGTTGCGGCCCTGGATGCTGATCTGGCTCGGGCAACGGCGGTTGTCGAAGAGAAGCACCTTTCCTTGTATGCCCATGGGCGCGTGCTCGCCCGCGTCACGCCATACGGCTCCCTGAGCTTCTTTCTCCCCCCGTCTCTGCCGGACAAAGTGCCCAGACGCCTGGCGACTTACGATCGTCGGGGACGGCTGCTGTTGTTGCTTACATGGGATGCGCAGGGGAAGGTCGCGCGCGTGAAAGTCCGCAATGTGGACGGCCGCTTCCTCGGCGTCGTCTGCCGTGCCGCTTCGCATCTCGGCTGGGGGCAATCGGACTGTGTGTGGCTGCTCGCGGGGGAGAGTGGATTTCTTCTCGACCGCTCGCTGACCTTCTTTCGCTCGGTCGCGTATGAAAACCTCGATTGCCTGCCTCCGCTCGATGACCCAACACGCTTACCTTGCGGTGGAGGGTCGACCATTCTCAACGTGCTGGCTCTCCTGGCGCAGGATCAGGGGAAGGAAGCGTTGCGCTACCGGGGGCCGTATCCGAGTGAACGGTTGTTCGCGACCCTGCGCGAGTCCTTCCGCTGTAGTGGCGAGCTCGGGGTTGCCCGTGAGTGCTTTACCAGGGGAGCGGAGGAAGCAGCTGTCCAGCTCCGCATGGTGGAACCGGCCGTCGACTGGTTCCCAGCCCCGCACGAGCGCTTTTTCCCTGCGGCCCACACCTGTGTGCAACTGCGCGACGGGGTGGAGAAGGTGTACGATCGCGGCCGTCTGTACTATCGTCCCGATGTGTCGGTGCACGCGTATACGGTGCGGCGAGAATACTGCGGAAGTGGACAGTCGCGCTATATCGCTGGCCTTTCTTTCCTCGGTCGTCCGTTGGAGGATCACCTGGTGCTCGACGAGCAGGGGGAGATCCTGGAAAGGTCAGGGCCAGCGTCGCCGACGCTGCTCCGGGGGCCAACACGACTCTCTGACGACTGGAAAGCTGCGCTGGTGCGGCTCATTGCTGCGGAGAGTACCCCTCTGTTGCAGGCAGAACTGTGGCCGACGATGGCGCAGCTGAGGCTCGAGTGGGGAGAGACGGCCGGAGCGCTGTGGCGGCTCGATGGGAATACGGTGGTATTGCATGCAGGCATGGTTAGGGTGTATCGCGACGGGCTGGAACGGATACGCAGTGCCAGCGAGGGGCTTTTCCTGGCTGCGCGCTTTGCTTCCGAAGTCGCACGGGTGCTCGGTCCCTTCGTACGGCAACGCGCTCAGGATCGGCTCGCGTCTCTCTCTCCTGCCGAGCAGCAGGTCGCGCTCTTCCTTGCCGCACCTGTCGGGCTGCCGGATGCCGAATTGCGGGCGTTTCTGACCCGTTTGGCAATGGGTGAGGAGTTGCCGACCGTGGGGTAGCACACCCATCCCGTGTCTGCGTGCCGCACACCTCCATGACCATGCCTTTGCACGAGCGTCACTTGGTGCTCGCCGCTTTCGCGATGCGCACTGTTTGGCAGTGGGCCTCGACGAGACGGTGCAGGTCGCGTGTGTACCCACCACCCAGCGTGATGACCAGCGGCAGTCCGGCGCGCGAGGCAAACTCGCACACCAAGCGGTCACGCTGGGCGACGCCATCCATTGTCAGTGCCAGCTTGCCGAACCGGTCGCCCGCCAGGACATCGACGCCAGCCTGGTAGAGGAGGAGGTCCGGGCGAAACCGTGCGAGGATCTGCGGGAGGACGCGCGAGAGGATATCCAGATACAGTTCATCTCCGGTTCCGTCAGGGAGCGCAATGTCCCATGAGCTCTGTTCCTTGCGAGCCGGGTAGTTATTGGCGGCGTGCATCGAGAAAGTGAAGACCTCGTGGTCGGCTCGGCACAGCGCCGCTGTCCCGTTGCCCTGGTGGACGTCGAGGTCAACGATGAGAAAACGCCGTGCTCGTCCTTCTGCTCGCAACCGGCGCAGGCTGATCACCAGGTCGTTAAAGATGCAGTAGCCTTCTCCATGATCGGCAAACGCGTGGTGCGTCCCGCCGGCGAGGTTGACGGCCACGCCGTGGCGCAACGCTGTCTCAGCAGCACCGATAGTGCCACCGACGACGGCGAGCGCGCGCTGGACCAGTGCTGGAGACCAAGGGAGTCCGAGGCGGAGCAAGGCCGGGCGTGTGAGGGCGCCGTTGATGAAGGCGTGCACGTACGCTGGCGTGTGCACGCGCAAGAGATCATCCAAGGTGGCGGCTTCGGGTTCGATGAACTCCTCGGGTGTGAGAGTTCCCTCGGCCACAAGTCGCTCGGGTACGAGGCGGTATTTGTCCATCGGGTAGGAGTGATGGGCAAGAGGGACGGTGTAGCGGGCAGAAGTGAAAGCGTGCATGGGAGGGTCGTACCCCAGGGCGGTTCTCCAGGGCGGCGCTCTCAGGCGTGTCAGAACGGAAGCAGTCGCTCGAGGAAGCCTTTGTCGTCTTTTTCCTCTTCGGCGTCGGCAGTGCTTTCAGCCTGTGAGGGCTGTTCGTCTTCGGACCTGCCAAAGGGGTTCAGGCGACTGAGCAGCCCCGGTTTTGTTATCGTCTCTCCCGGTTTGGGGTCGAGTTCTTGCGCGGTCCCATAGACAGGAGCCTCGGGAGTGAACGGCTTTGGCTCTTTCCCGGCAGCTCGTGTGTAGCGGGGCAAACAGCACATCTGTTCGTAGCAGCAGGGAGCCACTTTTTCGCAACACTCCACTTTTTTGGGAGGAAACAACCATGAACACGAACTACTGGCAAAGGCGCTTATACCGAGCAGCCACAGCACGATCAGGTAGCACAGCGTTGGCATATGCTTGTTGCCCCTCGTTTCCTCACTCCGGACGGACGCGCGTCATGCCGGATCCACTCCCTTGTCTGCAAAGATGCCTACCATAGCATGCACGCGCAGAATGGAAAGCCCGCGTGGAAGAAAACCGAGAAGGCTCGGAAGCCTTTCTCGCTCCCTGGTCTGGGACGGGATCACGCCGCCCTACATCGAGAGAGTCGTTCTGTAAGCTCGTGCAGCCGCTCGGCAAAGGCAGCATCGCTCAGAATCGCCTGAGCCCCCGTCGTGGGCAGTGCTTCTGCCAACTCTATCCATGAGCGGCAGCCGGCATAGCGCTTGAGATGAGGCAGCACGAACGGCTGAGGGAGACGGTAGACACGCAGGACGAGGAGGGAGAGACCTGGCGTCTTGCCGTATGCAAAGCGGTGAGCGATGGTTTCCGGCGTCCACCAGTGGAAGTCAGCCAGCGACGCAACGCAGTCAAAATCATCCAACCAGCGTATCTCATGGACGGTAGCGTAGAACGTCAGATGCACTTCTTCCGCCGGTGGTCGTTGTTGCTCGACGACGTGCAGAGCGGAGAGGGCTCGGCTGGTGACCCCCTGTGTCATTTGGTGGACATAGGTGGGGAAGAGAAAAAATTCCCTTGCGGTCGGAGTAAAACGGCCTTGGCGTTCGTATAGGCCCCCCTTGCGAAGCAGCAAGATTTGTTGCCCCGTCCCCAAGGCGTGGATGATGGCTGCCCATTCTTTCAGAGCTAAACGATTCGTAGACAGCATCTCGCGCCTCTATACGACTGGGCCGAACAATACGCGCAGGGCGATATCGCTCAGGAGCAGGAACAGACTGATAGTGATCAAAGTGTTGTCCAACGGATGAATCAGTGTTTTCTTGCCCTCACGCTGCTGCGCGATCAGCTCGGCAGGGGCGGGGTCGATCTGCCCGCCGGTGCTTTCGGCCAGCTCCCGCAACAGGTCGCGGTTGGGATGCTGCTGGCGATATTCGTTCAAGGCGTCCCCCAGACTATGGCTGACCATGACCAATTCATGCTTCTGGTTCACCACTTGACCGTTCTTCCGCTTGAGGATGGTGACGGGGAAGCTACCCTGGCGCTTGCCGGGTAAAGCAGCCTCGTACAAACGGGGAGCGACGGGCATCAAGGTCAGTTGCTCGCTTTGCGCCCCGCTCGGCAAGCGGAGCTGCAGCACCCCCTCTTCATCGGTGTCATAAGATTCCGCACGTAACACCACCCGTTCTCCTCGGATGTGCGCGCTGAGCCGGTAGTCCCACGCTGTCTCATTGCGAATGGCCCAGCGCACTGCCTGGGACCAGAACTTGCTGAATCCATCCCAGCGGATCCATTCGCTCGAGCCACGGCCGCTCGGGTCGAAGGTGACCACCACTACTTTCCCCAACCCGTACTGCCAGGTGGCCAGGAGCGGGTCTTGTTCGGCATGGACGTCGGTGTAGAGCTGGATGTCTGCCCCCGCCTTCGCCTTGGTGAGCATATATTCGTCGAGCGAGGGGAAGTCCGTGAGCCCCTGGAGGATCTGCCCGCGCTGGCCCACACGCGGGATAATCTCTTTCGGCCCCTCGTCTTCGTCGTCTTTCTCGTTGAGAGCTTGTTTGGTGTCTTTAATGAGCAGTTGTGGCAGCGCTTCCACATCCTCGACATGGTAGAAGCGACCGCCGGTCTTTTCGGACATGTAGGACAGGAGTTGGAGGTTCACCGTATCGAGGCCGATGCGGATTGTCGTGATACTGATTTGACGCTGCGCAATGCTCGCAACCAGGGGGAAGTGATCGGCCGGGGTCCGGTTGGAATCGCCATCAGTGAGGAGGATGATATGGCGAATCACCCCTCGGGTGCGAGCGAGCTGATCCGCAGCGGTTTCCAACGCCGCATAGAAGTCGGTGCCGCCGCCGTACTGTAAGCGTGCGATCTTGTCCGTAAGTTCGGTACGGATCTCCGCCAGGGGGGCCAGATTGGTGAGGAGATAGGGTTCGGAGTCGAAGGCGATGCCACCGGCGAGGTCTGTGTCCTGCAACTGGTTCACCAGCTCGATGGCCGCCTTCTTGGCGTACTGCATCTTCTGGCCGTCGTGCAAGCCGCGCACCTTGCTGTTGTAGCCCATGCTATTCGAGCGGTCGATGACGAGGAAGAGAGCAATGGGAGTCCGTTTCTTCTTCTTCGGCCGTTGCTCCCGCAGCGTAACAGGCAGGACTCGTTCGATGGCCGTGTTTTTGAATCCGAGATCACCGAAGGCTCGGATCCCGCCAGCCATGAGGAAGCCGCCGCCGAAATCGCGCACATAGCTTTCGACGGTGGCCATCTGCTGCGGCGTGATGTTCCCCCGCCCGATGTCGTCAAACACCAGGCAATTATAGTCGAGCAGGTCGGTCAGCTGCGTCGGCAGGCCTTCCGGGCGGCGGAACTCGACCTCCACCTCCTTCATCTGCAAGGCTCGTGCGAGGTGTGTCTGCGTTCTGTCGGTAATCACCAGGGCGCGTACTTTGCCGGCAACAGCGAGGGTTGCGTGCTGGCGGTTGTTGCCCTCGATCGTATCCGGAGTCGCGTTGATTTCGGCACGTAACAGGTAGTTCCCCCGCTGCAGAATCTGGGCGGGGATGTCCAGCACCGACAGGCCAGGTTCGACGTTGACCTGTTGCCGCGTCAGGAGTTGCTCGTTTGCCAGTACCGTGGCACTGCCACGCACCGGCGTGTCGTTACCGTTCCGCACCACCAGTCGCAGGCTGAACACGCTGCCTTCGCGCACGAGCGGGGGAACGACAAATTTTTCCAGCGAGATCTCAGGGTGTTGACCGGAGGGGGGGATGACAGGGAAGATCTTGACCCCCATTTGCCGGGCAAGGGCGAGGTGTTGTTTCGCTGCACCAGTTGTTTCATTGCCATCGGTAATGAGGAGCAGCCGTTTCTCTGCGCCTTCAGGATATAGCGCCAGTGCCCGTTCTAGTGCCCGGGCGATGTTCGTGCCTGCGCCCTCCTCCGGGGTCGGGGGTTTGAACATCTCGGGTGACAGTGCGACTCCCGTGGGGGCCCCGGGAGGGACGAGGAGGTGAGTATTCGCAGCAAAGGCCAGGGCGGCAAATTCATCGTCCGGTTCGAGGTTCCGCAACAAACGAGTCAGGTACTCCTGCGTCCACGCGCGCCCTTCGGCAGAGATACTGTCCGAGACATCGATGGCGGCGACTAAGGCAAGTTTGTGTTCGGAGCGAATACTCTGGCGGCTCAATCCCGCTAGGGCGGCGGCGATCAACACCACCGCGAGCGAACGGAGCAGGGCTGCTCCAGCAAGGACCGCGAGCCGTTGCCTCCTCCAGAGTAAGGGGAGCCAGAGGAGGGGGATCACCGCCAGGAGCCATAACCACTCGGGATGAAGGAAGATATAGGTGTTGCCAAACAACTCGTACGTCATGGTGCACCTGCACGGCGATAGCGCCAGAGCGCGTAGAGCCACTCCAGGAGTAACAGTCCAGCCGCGCCGTAGTACAACAGGCGGCCGAATTCTTGCGGGACGGTATGCCGCAACTCCTGCGGCGGAGGCGTTGCGGCGACTGACGTAGAGAACGAAGATCCGTCTTCACGCCGTCCAATGTCCGATTCCGCTTCGTCGAACAGGTTGGCGTACAGTACAGCGTTGTAGTGGCTTCCCTTGATGCGGTACTCGCCGACCTGATCGATCTCTACGGCGCCGGCTTCGATGCTGCGCGTCTGCCCACCTGGGAGAGTTGCCTGGATCGAGTCTGGAGCGATCCCTGCAGGTAAGAAAAAAGTTTCCCCGGTAGGAACTATCACTGGAACAGTCGGGTCTGGGGGAAGCAACCAGCGGAGGGTGTTGAGGAAAAGCAGCAGTAAAGTGAGGTTGTCGGAGTTGGTCAAATGGCCTTTGCCGAGGTCGAACGCCAGACAAACCACCCGGTGGCCGTCTTTCTCGCCGGTCAAAGCGAGCGGCACCTCACCGTCCTGGGTGCGAGAGGAAATGAGTACCTGAGCCCAAGAGGGCAGCGCGAGGATCCGTGCTCTTTTCAAGGGGATGGCCTCGACGTAGTGCAGGTTATGGAGAATGTCGTGTGCTTCGCGCCAGTCGAGAATCGTCAGGTCGGTTGCCTCAGAAAGGACAGGAAAGAGCGGATTGTCTGGCGGAGGAAACACGTAGAGGCTATTGGCGGGAACTACCGCACCCGGCACGAACTGATGGAAGAGCACAATGTCTTGTGCATCTAGCGCAGATGGTGTGAAAGCCTCGGGCGTCATAGTCGTGAGGAGCAGTCCAGGAATCGCACGACTGACGCGCTCCAACTCCTCGTGTAGCGCTTGCACCGGCGAGACCAGCACGAGCCGTCGTTGTCGGCGCTCGGTGACCCACGCCCGCGCTTGATTGTCGACGTCCAGAGCGTCTTCGGTGTTGAGTTGGGCAACTAATTTGCCCGCTCCTTCGAACCCTTTCACCGAGAACGACGTCACTTCGCGTGCCGGCAGGGTAAAATCGCGGCGGAAGATTTGCCTGTCGTTGAGCGAGATCAGCAACTGTCCACTCTTGGTCCGGTAAGCGTAGTTGCGGACTAGGACGTACGCCCGTGCCTGCGAGTGATGCTGGAAAGGGTTTTGATAGAGGCGGAGCGCGGCGATCGCCAGGTTGTCATCGCTTCTCCCCACGCGGTGGTAGACGAGGTCCTTCAGCTGGGTTGCAGGGAGGTTCAGGGCACTCTGCGGCAGATCAGTGAAGACGTGGATTTGCGCCTGTCGTCCCTCTCGGTCCCGTTGGGCAAGAGCCAGTTCGATCCCGAGGCCGAGGTTCGTGCCAGTGTCCACCGGCGTCAGGGTTTCGAGGAGGTGCAGAAGATGGCGGTGGTCGCTGGTAAAACCGCTCACGAGCTGGGGCTTGGTGGATACGCTGATCAGCATCGCTTCGTCGAGCGGTCCGAGCGCCTGCACGACCTTTTTTGCTTGGTCGAGCGCTAGTTCGAAGCGTCGGGTGCGGCCTTCGCGCGCCTGCATACTGGCGGAGACGTCGAAGACTAAAATCTGACGATTACCCTGTAGGGTGGTGACGACCAGCGGGCGATAGGGGTGCAGTAAGCCACCGATCAGCAGCAGGAGGAGGAGCGCTTGGGCAAAGAACAGGAGATCGGGCAGGAAGCGGCGTACGCGCAGGGAGTCCTCCTTGACCGCACGCCACAGCAATAAAGACGGCACCTCGATGCGCTTCCGCCAGCGTTCGCGCAGGTAGATGAGAACTAGAATCCCGAGCAGGGTGAGCAGAGGCAGGGCAGATGGATTCAAAATCCCCATAGCTTCAGCCTTCTCCTTGCGCGGCTAACGAAATGCAAGTAACCCGGCGCGGGTCAGCACGTCAGTGATGACCTGTATGGGGGATTGTTCGGTCGAGACACGAGCGTAGAGAATGTGGTGACGGTGGCAGAACTGCTGCAGAGTGGCAAGATGGTCACGCAGTGCGGCCTCGTACTGGCGCAGGTGAGCCTGCGTCAGAGTAATCCACCGCTCGCCATGTTCCTCCACGTCGTACAGTTTGCCCCGGCGGAATAAACGGGTCGGCGACAGTTCAGCCGCGCCGAGCACGTGCAAGGCTTTGACTTCATAGCCGCGCGCCCGCAAGAGCAACAACGGCTCCTCGTACTGCGACGGTTCGACGAGGAAATCCGAGACGACGATCGCCACGCCGGGTTCTTTTGTCTGGTTGAGATAGGCGCGGATAGATTCGCGTAAGTAGGTCTTCCCTGCAGGAGTGAGGGCCGCGAGAAAGGGGGGGATACGAAAGAAGCGCGCGTGGTGACGAAAGGCAGGGGTGGCGAAAAATGGCAGCCGGCCCTTCTCGGGAGCGGTGAGAGCGATAATCCGCAATGTGTCGTTGTTGGCAAGGACAATATAACTGAGCGCTTCTATTAACGTGGTCGCGAAGGCAAATTTTTGGTCGATTGCTGGGACCCGCATCGATGCGCTGGTGTCGAGGAAGAGGTGGTAGGGAATTTCGCGCTCGGCGGTGAACGTCTTGACGACCAGTTGATCCAGTCGACCCAACGCGTGCCAATCGAGATAGCGAAAGTCGTCCCCTGGGGTATACTCTTTGTAGGACTCGAACTCGATCCCCCAGGCTTGACTGGTGCGGGGAATCGGTGTTTCGCCTGGGCGCAGGCCACGAGCGGTACGCACGCGCATGCGCAGGCGATCGAGTTGTCTCAGCAAGGCCGAGTCACTGATACCCACGCTCCCCTGAGCCTCCTCTACCGGCGGTGCAGTTTGCGCGCCGCTTGCACGATACGTTCGATAATGACGGCTGGATCGATAGCCTCGGCCTCGGCAGCAAAATTGAGCACGAGGCGGTGGTTCAAGGCCGGTACGGCAACCCGGTCGACATCCTCATAACTCACGTTGGCGCGTCCATCGAGCAGCGCTACCACTTTGGCGCCGAGCATCAATGCTTGTCCGCCACGTGGGCTGGAGCCAAAGCTGACATAGCGGTTGACGTAGTCGTCTTTGGGCAGGGTCACCCGTGCAGGGTCGTGGCTGCTGAGATATTTAGCCTGGGCGGGAATGGTCGCGTGGATGAGGGCGGCGATGTATTCCTCGATGTGTGGAGCCACCAGCACCTCGCGCACCAGTTGACGCATAGCCAGGACCTGTGCTGGGGCCTCGTGACGTTCGAACACAGGCTGGAGATCGGGCAGAGCTGTCGTCGTGGTCGTGCTCACGATCCGCTGGATCTCTTGATGGGTCGGATAGGTGAGGCGCACCTTGAAGAAAAAGCGGTCGAGCTGGGCTTCCGGGAGGGGGTAGGTCCCTTCCATCTCGATCGGATTCAAGGTGGCCAGCACGAAGAACGGCGGAGTCAAACGGTAGGTGGTACCCGCCACTGTCACCTGGAGTTCTGCCATGGCTTCGAGGAGTGCAGCTTGAGTCTTGGGAGTGGAACGGTTGACCTCGTCGGCGAGCAGAATGTGCGCGAAGATCGGACCTTCGACGAAGGTGAACTCTCGCCGTCCGTCTTCCCGATCCATGACGATACGTGTGCCGGTAATGTCTGCGGGCATCAAATCAACGGTGAATTGGATGCGATTGAAGCTGAGGTTCAGTACCTCGGCGAGCGAACGGACGATCAAGGTTTTGCCGGTTCCCGGCACTCCTTCGATCAAGACATGGCCGCCGGCAAAAAATGCGATGAGGATGTTCTCGATGATCTCTTCGTGGCCGACCACGGCTTTCGCCATCTCCGCTTGAATGTAGCGGAAGGTGCGCTGAAACTCACTGATGGAACGGGCTGCAGGGGAGGTATTCACTGCGATTCTCCGCGAGAGAACAGACGTTTCACGATCTCTTCGTATTCTGCTGGGATCCGCGATTTGCGAATGGCGTCGTCCAAAGATTGACGCCGGCTGAGGTCTTTGTTGGATTTTTCGGCAATATCGCCGATCTCTTCTTCTTCGGTTTCGCTCGCACCCCCTCTTTCATACGCGGCGTCAAGGGCGAGTTGGAAAGTGTGGGTCCTTCCCCCTAGAGGGGTTTGGTTGCCGAACAAACGGGGGTCTGTACCGCTTCCAGCTCCGGGTCCGCCTGCGCCTGCTTGGTCACCACTCCCTGGCATGTGGGGGCTCTCAGGCTGAAACGTGCCACGGGCGTTCTTGCGATCTAAGCGCGCACGGCTCAGTTGTTTGATACCACTCCCTTGGCTTCCCGCTTCTGTCCCTTGCCCTGAAGAGGGGCCGTCTTTCCCGTCTGCAGCGCGGCTGCTACGTGTGGACGGACGTTGCTGTGCGCCCTTCGGCAGCGTACCGGAGATGGCGAAGTCAGCCTGTTTGTTTGCCTCGTTGGGGATGAGTGCCAATTGCGTCGAAGGAGGAGGGGTGTCCTGGCGCTGTCGGTTGTCACGTTCCCGGGGTGGCAATCCCTGGAGGGCTTGCCGGATCGCTTTCTGCAGGGCTTCGGGCAAAGAGGCGAGGGCGCGCAGCTCCTGTTGGTCGGCAGTCCGTTCGCTGCGCTGCTGGCTGTCCGCGAACTGTCCGGTGGCCTTCCCCTCGAGGGTTCCCCCGCGGTCAAAGACACTACTCCCTCCCCAGTTTGTCGGCGGATCGGGGAGCAGAGACCAATGGCGGTCGAGCAGTTGCTGGGCCCGGTCAGGCAGCTCAGACAGGAGAGCCTGAATGTTCGCCAGCGAAAACGGCTCTGGTTCGGATGAAGGCGACAGCAAGGGGATCAACGCCACGCCCAAAGCGATGAGCAGGGCAGCAAGAAACGGCAGGACACTCCAGGGAACGCGCCGCGGTGCGACTTTTTTTATCTCCCAGTACGGCAGGCACGCGGTATTGTCCTCGACGAGATAGGGCCAGAGACGAGACGGGGGTGGTTTCCCAATCACCCCGCTGCGCAGCTGGGCCACCAGGGTGGAGAGACGGTCTTTCAAGCCGGCCTGAGCGTCGATGCGAAGAGCAGCGGTGCGAAGATCTGTCCATTGTCGCATCAGCCGACGGAGAAAGAACAGGAAGCAAAAAACCGCGACGGCCAACAGGGGCCAGGAGAGAACGGTGAAGAGAGAGGGGGGTAGGGTAAAAGCTGTGATGATGAGCAACGCTGTGCCTAAGGCGCAGACGGTGCCAAAGCTGTAGAGATTATGCTGGAAGGTATAGAGATTGAACCGTGCCCGGATCCGCCTCAGCCGATCTTCCACCTCCGCCAGGGCCAGCCGCTCCTGTGTGCCTGGTATGCCAACCATGTCTGGCGCCCCTGTGCTTGTCTCAGCATGTCAAGCCACAACACCATAATTGAGAGCCTCGCCCAGGTCAACATGAGAAAGCGATTTCCGGGCCGGGTGTGCCGCAGAGGCAGCAGGAGAGAGCGCGGTGTGCTATACAGCGGGTTGCAGATGCAAACGGTCAGACAGACAATGCACGCTGGCCTCTCTCTGTTCTTCCTGCTGAGCTGGCTCTTGGCGTGTGAGCAACCGCTTCGTCTGCCCTATATTCCCCCCGAGCTGCACAATTGGCCCGAATCATATCGAGGGCTGCCGGGGCTCAAACTGTACGTTTTTCATACCGGAACACTGACGGTGCCAGAGCGAGCCGTCTACCGAGATGGCAGCCTGTTTGCGACACGTACCTTGGATATCCTGGTGTTTGTCATCGTGCACCCGCGACACGGTCTCATTCTCTTCGGCACTGGGTTGAACCGGGCCCTGGCGAAAGGTGCCGAGGAATACCTGGGCTTTGTCCTGGCTGCGGTGGGGAAGCCGGAGGTGAAGGAAGGGCAGGACATCCTTTCCCAGTTGCGCCGTGCCCGACTGTCGCACGAGAAGGTCCGTCATATTATCGTGACCGACTTACGCTTGACGCATACAGGGGAGTTGGAGAGTTTTCCGCGTGCCCGTGTGGTGGTAGCCACCGCGGAACATACGGCAGCGAGAGATGCCGAGCAGGCTGAGCTCTATTTCTCCGCAGAATACGACAAAGTGCGCGAGTGGCAGTTTGTCGACTTTGCAGGGGCAGAGCCCCTGGGAACGTTCCGTGCCCATAGAGATCTCCTGGGGGATAAAAGTGTGTTGTTGGTCGACGCTGCCGGTGCAACGGCAGGCGGCATGGCTGTTTTGGTGCGTCTGCCGACGGCACCGGTGCTGTTGTGCGGAAACCTCGCCTGGACAAGAGAACATTATGCGTACGCCCGGCTTCCCGGTCTGCTCTTTGATCGCGAGGCTTGGTGGGAAAAAGTGTGGCGGGTGAAGAAGTTTAAAGAGCTCGTGCCTGCGCTCGTGATCCTCCCGGATCATGACTGGGCGGCTGTCGAGGCGGCGCAGACAAAGGATATTGTCCTGTTTCCCTTCCCGCCTGTGGTGGCACAACAATCACGAGCCTCCTCTCGTCCTCGATGAGCGGGAACGAGTCCGCTGGAGAAGCGACTGTCCTCACGGCGGGCTTTTCCCTCCCTGTCTCTGTCGCTAAGGTAGAATCCGTTATGGACGTGACGGTGATCGGCTACGGTTCGTTGATGAGCGGGCGGGGGCTGGCAGCGTCCGGTCCATTGCGCGTCCAGCAGGCGTCTATTGTCGCGTTGACGGGTTGTCGCCGCGGTTTTGCCAAACTGTCCCGTTACGG
>JANWXO010000110.1 GCA_025057295.1 Candidatus Binatia bacterium
GGGTTCACCTCGGTAAGAGGTGTTTGCGATTCCCCTTTGTTCTACTACAGGCGCTCCGCGCGCACAACGTTTGCTGGCTTTCCTCTTGGTCACCGTGGCGACAGAAATCCTCTTTTTGCGTCGGCAAAAGCGTCTTTCTGTCCCCTATGTGACACTGCGACACGGCTTTGCTTTTCCCGCGAACTGTACTAACCTGCTCGGTGCACGACAAGGAGTAGACACACCTTATGGCAGAGCCGCTACGGATTCTCTGTGTTGCTCCCGAGGTCGCCCCCTTTGCACGGACCGGCGGACTGGGAGAAGTGACCGGCGCTTTACCCAAAGCGCTAGCCATGTTGGGACACGACGTGCGGATCGTCATGCCATTATATCAAACTGTGCGTGACGGTGGTTTTTCTCTGACCCTGCTGCCTGCCCCTCTGCAGGTGCCGTTGGCGTTCGGCAATCGGACGGCGCGCGTGTGGCAGAGTCATCTGCCGGGTCTCGAGACATCCGCCACGGCAGTCCCAGTGTATTGTATCGAGCAGGACGAGTATTTTGCCCGCCCGCAGTTGTACGGTGACGAGAACGGCGACTATGCGGACAACGCCGTCCGTTTTATTTTCTTTTGCCGGGCTGTCCTCGAGCTGGTGCGGCAGCTCGGCTGGTTCCCGCACCTCTTTCACTGTCATGACTGGCAAACTGCCCTCGTACCGGCCTACCTGCGTTTCCTCCCAGGGCTCGACGCCAGGCTGTCCGCGGCGGCGACGGTCTACACGATCCATAACCTCGCCTATCAAGGGGTGTTTCCGTTCTGGACGTTTCCGCTGACTGGTTTGCCTGCGGCGCTTTTCCAGCCGGACGGGGTGGAGTTCTTCGGCTCTGTGAATTGTATGAAAGCTGGGGTGCTCTATGCAGACTGCTTGACAACGGTGAGTCCCTCCTACGCAGAGGAGATCTGCACGCCCGAGTTTGGCTTTGGCTTGGATGGGGTCCTGCGGAGGCGTCGAGCTGAACTGGTCGGGATCCTGAATGGCGTTGACTACACGGTGTGGAACCCGGAACACGACCCATTTATAGCTGCGCCCTACAGCGCCGCGGATGTCAGCGGCAAAGCGCTGTGTAAGGCAGCGTTGCTGCAGACCTTTGGCTTGCCCGCGGATCTCACGACCCCGCTGATCGGTATGGTGTCGCGCTTGGTGGATCAAAAAGGGTTCGACCTCCTCGCCGCCGCGCTCGACCGCTTGCTCGCCATGAACCTGCGATTGGTCATTCTCGGTTCAGGCTACGCGCCGTACGAAGAGTTCCTTGCCGCTTTACAGCAGGCGTACCCACAGAAGATTGGTGTCCGGCTCGGCTTTGATAACCGGCTTGCCCACCAGATCGAAGCCGGCAGCGATTGCTTTCTCATGCCGTCACGGTACGAACCCTGTGGTCTGAATCAGATGTACAGTCTGCGGTACGGCACGATCCCGATCGTGCGCGCGACCGGCGGCTTGAGAGATACGGTTGTCCCTTTCAACCCGGCAACGGGTGAGGGAACAGGCTTTGTCTTTCAGCAGGCGAGCGGTGACGCTTTACTGGCAGCAGTCAGCCAGGCAGTAGAGGTGTTTGCCGACCGTGCCTCCTGGCATCGCTTGATGCAAAACGCGATGGCCCAGGATTTCTCGTGGGAGCGGTCGGCACTGCACTATGTTGCACTCTACCGTCAAGCCGTAGCGAGGAAACAGCGAGGCGAGGGAGGCGTGCTGTGAGAGACGGACAGAAACGGGCGAGAAGCCCGCCCTGTTCCCACAGTGGGCGGTGGACGATACGGATCGCGCAGGGGCTCTGTCGTGCACGGGACTCTGGAGCTCATCGCCAGACGAAGGAGGATAGTGCTATGCCAACCTATATTTTGCTGAGCACCCTCACCCCAGAAGGGAGCCAAACGCTGCACAGGAATCCTGACCGCCTCGAGGAAGTCAACAAAGAGATCGCTGATTTCGGCTGCAAAGTGATCGGCCAATACGCCACCCTCGGCCCCTACGATTTTGTCAGCATCATCGAAGCGCCTGATAACGAGACGATTGCCCACCTCTCGGTCGATCTGAGCTCGCGGGGCACTGTCCACATCACCACTCTTCCCGCAATTCCCACCACGCAGTTTCGTGACAAGCTGAAAGGGCCGAAACAGATGGGGCGATCCTAGCCGGGAAGGAGGAGGGTGATGCTCTACATTGCGTTTGTCAAGAATAAACCTGGGACGGTCCTGGGCAATGTGGATCTCATGGCGAAATCGCGCAAGTGGTGGAACGAGGGCGATCGTCCGGCAGGCATCAAAACCATCGGCTTTTACGGAGCTTTGGGGACAGACACGCCGGATGTGTATATCTTCGAGGCCGACAGCCACGAGGACATCCGCAAAATGATCGACTACTGGAAGGAGGTGGAATTCGCCATCCACCCGGCGCTGGACTTGGCGGCCATGTTCCGCGCGCAGGGGATGAATGTGACCTAAGAGCTGAAACCACCGCGGGGCGACGCAGCGACGAAGTCGCTCCGCACCCCGCCCGGAGGAGAGGAGAAATTCGAGCGCTGCCTGCGGGTAAGAGTCCGCCGCGCTCCCCGTCGCAGGGTCCCAGGGGGGAGCACAGCGGCAAAGGAGGAGTCGTCATGGCGCGCGCCGTTGTTCTGCTGAAACTGACCCGTGAAGGAGCCATGAGTATCGAGCAGGCCCGGGCGATTTACGAGGAGACCAAGATCTTCTTTGCCCGGACGGGATACAAAGTCGTCGATCTGTATGCCACGCTGGGAGCGTATGACTTTGTGTCGATTATCGAGGTCCCGGACCAGGATGTGATTAAGCACCTCTTCCGTCGGGGGATTTTGGCGGCGAGTCGCGGAGCTTTTCGGGTCTGCACCCTCCCCGCGCTCCCGTTCGAGGAATTCTTGACCGTAGTGGATGATTTGCGTCCGCCGGAAGAGCCGTCCCGTCCGCAGGTAGGGATGGGAGTCAATAAGTAGGCACGCCCTCACTGGTGGCGGTAGCGGCACGCAGACAGGGGAAGTGTGGGTACCTGAGGTGCCCACGCCCCTGCACTCGGAGGTTATCGACATGGAGCTCAAACCACTCGGCAACACCGGCGTCATGGTACCGGAGATCGGACTCGGCATGTGGAGATATACCGGTGGGGTGGAGCCCCTGAGACTGGGAGTTGAACTAGGAGCGTTCCTCATTGACACCGCAGAGATCTATGGGACCGAAGAGGTGGTAGGGCAAGCGGTCAGGGGCATCCGCGACCGCGTGTGTCTCGCGACAAAGGTGTCGCCCGATCATCTGCAATACGAGGCGGTGCTCCGGGCAGCGGAGGGCAGCTTGCGCCGATTAGATACACACTATATCGACCTGTACCAGATTCACTGGCCGAACCCGTACGTCCCGATCCAGGAGACCATGCGCGCCATGGAAGCGCTGGTAGACCGCGGTCTGGTCAGGTACATCGGCGTCAGTAACTTTTCCGTCCCTCAACTGCGCGAAGCCCAAGCGGCCATGCGCAACTATCCGATCGTCTCCAATCAGGTCTTATACAACCTCAACCGCCGGCAGATCGAGGCAGACCTGCTGCCGTACTGCCTGCAACAGGGGATAGCGGTGATCGCCTACTCGCCGCTGGACGAGGGTCGCCTCGCGACGGGGCCGTGGTTCCAGCCGGACCGGCGGATGTGGGCCTTGGGGCAGGTGGCGGCCTACGTGCAGAAAACCCCCGCTCAGGTTGCGCTCAACTGGTGCACCGCGCGGCCCCCGGTCATTGTCATCCCCAAATCGAACAGTCCGGCGCGGGTCGTCGAGAACTGCGGGGCCTCTGGTTGGCGCCTGTCCCAAGAGCAGATCAGGTTTTTGGACGCGGTCTTCTCGTAGGCGATGTGTGGAAACGCTGAAGCGTTCCGTTGTGTCCGGCGCCAGGAGCTGTTTACTGCCTCTGGATATAATCTTTCAGGTAGCGGTTCTCGAACTCGGTCTCTTCGAGTTGCGCCTTGACGACGTCGCCGATCGAGATAATGCCTGCCAGACGCTCCCCGTCCATAATAGGCAGGTGGCGAATGCGATTGTGCGTCATGATGCCCATGACATAGCTGATCTCATCATCCGGCACGCCGATAATGAGGTTGGTGGTCATGACGTCCTGCACTCGAGTCTGCTTGATCTGGTCGCTGCGCGCCGCGCATTCGCGCAGGATGTCGCGCTCGGTGATGATCCCCATGACTCTGCGCTGCTCATCGAGCACGACGAGAGAACCGATACGATGATTGACCAGCATCGTCACGGCCTCATGAATGGTTGCCTCTGGTCGGATGGTGACAACTGCCGTTCCCTTCCCCCGTACAAGGTCGCGAATTTTCATAAGGGTCACCTCCTCCGTACGCTACGGCGTGCCTGGGCCACCGGGGCGGTGCAGAAGCCCGTGCACGTCACATCCGGGACACCGACAAAAGCTCACCCATGGTTGACTGTTCCCTCCGGAAGACGGTAGACGCGAGCAACGGTGCGGTGGCAGAGGTCTTCGCGGTGCGGCTGCGGGACGCTTTGCATAAACTGCACCCGGCGAAAATATTTCTCTTCCCGGCCAAGACGGTCGCTGCCGAACATCATCTTTGTCGACTCGCAGCGTTGGAGAAGGTAGGGCAACACCTGCGGAGGGAGGTGCAACTGCACCTCGTGGAGTTGGAGACCCTCGACTTCCAGAAAGACGTTGGGGTAAGTGGAGAGGAGCGCTGGCATCTCACGATACCACCCTCCTCCGCCGTGGAGGCACACTATGGGCAACGTCGGGAAGGTTCGTGCCAAAGTGGCGAAGAGAGAAGGGTGACAGACCGCCTCCATCCGTGGGTTTCCGCCACAGTGGAATTGGATCGGAAGGTGGTGTTGCACGCAAAATTCGTACAGCGGAAAAAACTCCTGCTGCAGGGGGCTTTGGTACAGGTAGGGGAAGACCGTTTTGACGCCGACGAGGAGGGAGGGGAAACGTGCATGGAGGAGGACGAGGTCGTGAATACTGGCCCGCAGCTGGCGCGAGTCGAACCACAGGAGGCTGTACAACCTTCCCGGAGAGCGGGCCGCCGCGTCGGCCAGGACGGGCATATCCTCCGGCCAGGTCACTACCAGTGAACAATCGACCCCGGCGATTTCCATATCTTCTTGGAGCAGACGCAGGGCGAACGCTGCTGAAGCAGGGACGGCAGTTCCTGAGAGTTTCCCGGTCCGTAGATGGGCGTGGGCGTCAACGAAGGGCACTGGCAATGCTCCACGTATACGGTGTCTCACCCATCAAGGGCGAGAAGGGCAGAGCGCGCGGATTCACCATAGCCTACTCCCCGTTTCCTTGGGCGTACGTGATATCCCGGCAGAGACTTGCGTCAAGGGGCTGTGTGGCGCTCGCTCTCCGGCCGCCAATGGCCTCACGTGCCCTCCCTCGTCCCCGCATTTTGCACTCAAGATCGCTCGCTGTAAAGACTGCGGAGGTATCGTCGGCGAAGGGGGCTGGTCTCGCTGGCGCGCGACTCTCTGTCTCCAACAGGGAAACGGGGGTTTTGGTCACAGGGGTGACCAATCGGGGACTTTTCCAGCGCCAGAGCTGGCTCTATCGAGCCGATGCCCTGGTGTCCGCTGTCGGCTGCAATTGACGGGAAGAAGGTCGTGTGGTAGGCCGGCTTCATAGCACCATCTGGCAGTACGGGGGAGAACATGTATACACGCCTATTTTATGGAACCATTCAGCCAGGGAAAACCGAAGAGGCATGGCAGGTGTTGAATGAGTTTGCGCGGCGAGTCAAACAACAGCCCGGTTGCATCCTCAATCAGGTGCTGCAGAACGACAATGAAATCGTGGGGATTACCACCTGGAAGACAAAGGAAGAACTTGCGGCATACGCCGATGGAGAATTAGCACGTGAGTTGTTCACCCGTATCACCCCCCTGTTGATGGGCAGACCGACAGTGCGGAGCTATGAGGTGAAGCTGAACCTCGTAGACCACGAAGCGACCACACCGGTCGGTTAAAGGAGGAACCCCACGAGCCGTGCTGCCACAAGCAATCCGTGTGGCCTGCTCGTTCATGACCCAAACAAGACCAAAACCGTGGCTATACACAAGTCGGCATCGGAAAAAGGGACGTCTTCCATCTTGTTGCATCGCCGGTTTCTGCGGTGTTCGGTATGCGGGTGGGTGCACTATGTGATGACGCCAGAGGAAAAAGAGGAAAACGACCGCGCGCTTGCGCGCTTGACCGAGCGCTACCAACTCACGGCCCAGGAACGAGAGTTGTATGAGGCAGCCTTCCGCCAGTGCCTGCGCTGTGAGGCTCCGGCCAGTACCTTTCGGGCCGCGCAGGCACTGGACCTAGAGCGGATGGAAGGGGATATTGTGACACCGGTTTTTGTCGAACCGGAGGTTGGCACGCAGTAGGGGCTGGCGCGTGTCTCGGCGAACGGTCGGCACTGTCAGGCAAGTGGCTTTGCGCAGCACGCTTAAAGCGGACGACAAGAGAGAACGGGAACGCAACGACCCGTGGAGGGGGCGTGCGGTATATTTTTTATACCCATGGCTTGGGAGGCTCCCTGACCGCACAGCCGGAGATCGAAGAGGTCTTTGCTCCGCTCGGCTACCACGTGCTACGGGTCGAAGTACCCTACCACCGCAACCTTGCCGAGCTGGCAGTCAAGTTGGCGACCATCACCTTCGGCGAGCTGTGCCTCATGATTCATGAGACGGCGAATGCGCTGATCAGACGTGCAGAGCAGTTTGCCCCGGAAGACTACGCCGTCATCGGCGATTCCTTGGGTGGGTTTATTTCTCTGACTGCGGCCCAGCGCGATTCCCGCATCAGTCACTGCATTCTCCTCGCCTGTAGCGGAGATCTCTGTCACGCCATTCTCAATCTGGATCATCTGTTGCCCGGCATGAGCTCCCTTGCCGGCCTGTTCAATCTCGCCGGCAACGGCGGCCTGCGGGTACAAGCATACAAAGCTATTGCCGGCCAGTCTGACTTCCAGCGAGAGTTTGAACTCATTAATCCCTTTCGCCCAGAGCGGCTCGCCCGGCTGCGACGTCTGCTGATCCTCGGTGACAAGCGAGATCCTGTCGCCCCCGAAGCGGTCTGCCGGCGCTTTGCCAAAGGGGTCAAGAACAGCAAAGTGATCATGGTGTATAACGAGGGACGCCACCATCCCATCGGCAAGGACGCGCTCCAGCGCTATGCCGTGCCCTTTTTGCAAAACAAGCCGCTGTCGTTGATGGATCGGTTACAGACGGTGCTGACCGCCGTCTGGAAATTCGTCCGGCGTGAACGGACCGAGGGCGACGGGGAAGAGAGAAGGTAGCGACATGACGAGCGGAGCAGAAACACTCCTTGCGCGCGCACGTGCAGAAGGAACACCCCTCATTGCAGGAGACCAGGCGACCTTCGTCTGGATGGGTGAGCGACCCCCTGTACTCGCCGGGGATATGACAGGATGGCGACCGTGGGAGGCGGCGAGCGGGGGGGAGCGCATGGTGGAAATTGCCCCAGGGCTCTGGACCTGTTCCTTTTCTCTCCCCACAGATGCCTATATCGAGTACGCGTATTTCCTCGACGGCCAGCGTGTCGCCGATCCCTATAATCCCCGCCGTGTTCCGAACGGCTTCGGGGAAACGAATCACTGCTTTTGGATGCCGCAGGCTCCGCGTAGCCCTCTCTTTCGCCGTCAGCGGGGGGTCACACCTGGCGTGGTCACCCGGAGAGTCTTTCAGAGTATGCGCCTGGCTGGGGGGCGACGCACGGTGCGCCTGTATCGTCCTGCTGTCGCTGGGCCGTATCAGTGTCTGTTGGTGCTCGACGGACAGGACTATCTCCAACGCGTGCGCCTCCCGATCCTCGTCGACAATTTGCTCCATCAGCAGAGCGTACCCCCGCTCGCCGTCGTCTTTCTCGATAATGCACGACAGGCACGCTTTGCGGAGTATGGCTGTAGCGAGGCACTGGTGGAGTTTGTCGTCCAGGAACTCATTCCTTGGGTGACCGGCGAACTCCCTCTCGTACCCCAGCCCGGGGGGCACGGGGTATTAGGGGCCTCGCTCGGTGGGCTGGCGGCGCTGTGGTTGGGGACGCGCATCCCCGAATTTTTCGGGCGTGTCTTTAGTCAAGCCGGCGGCTTTGCCCTTGGCGGTCCCAAGGAGTTGGGGCTGACGACACTCTTGCGCCTTCACGAGCGCTTCCCACTGCGCATTTATATGGACTGTGGCCGTTTCGACCCGCTCCTGGAAGCCAATCGCTTGATGCGACGGCTCTTAGAAGAGCGAGGGTATGAGATCTGTTACCGCGAGTTTAATGCGGGTCATAATTATCCTGCCTGGCGGGAAGAGCTGCCGGCCGGCTTGACCTGGTTATTCCAGCCTCGTTCATGAGTCGGTAGAGGTAGTGAGAGGGAGAGTCCCCGCGCCGGTCACAATCTCTTCCGTATACAACGGCGAATAATAGCGGTGTCCGTCCTGGAAAATCTCGAAGTAATGGTGCAGCAGATACCTGTCGGTTAACGTGTGGGTGGACGGATCGGGGATGCGCTGCGGAAGTTTGAGGATCTTTTTGCGCCGCCGCAGTGGGGCAAGGTGGGTGGTAGCGGGCGAGGCCGCGGCAGACAGCAGGGGAGGAGCCGACACGGGAGACTCGACGAGCGGCATATAGCGAGTCGAGCGCTGGTGTTGCCAGTCTGGAACCCCGCCAAGGGGAGTACAAACGTAGTGAATGTTGACACCCTCGATAGTGTCGGCGTAGTCGTAGAACTCCTTCTCCACGTAATACCAGCTCATGGGCACTGACGAGTATGGTCGTTGAGGCGGAAGAGCCGCCGCGCGTTGTCGCCGAGGACTTGCCGGGCAGACTGCGGTCCGAGAGCGCGGACGAGCGCAACGAGCCCCTCGTTGTACGTTTCTTGTCCTTCGACGTTCGGTGGGCGGCGACAGTAGTGGTGTGGTCCGTCTACTGACGCATCGGAACCGAAGAGCACCCGCTCTGCTCCCACTTCTGCCACGAGCCGCGAGACCTCCCGCCAGCTGCACCATGACGTTTCCAAGTAAAGGTTGGGCTGCTCGCGCGCGTGTTGGGCGGCACGGCGCCGGCCTTCAGCCGGACCCAAATAGGTGTGGTAGAAGATGATCGGGACCTGGGGGAACCGTTCGGCAAGACGGCGGATATGATCGGGATCGGCGTCCCCCGGCGCACTGTGACACGCCACCGGACAGCCGACCTCGGCTGCGATTTCCAAGTAAGGATCGAGTTCGGGGGTGTCCGCCGGGTAGTCGTCTACCGTTGGATGCAGCTTGAGCCCGACAAACCCAGCAGCGAGGCGAGTGCGCACTTCTTCCGGTGTCGTCTCACCGGGACGTACCCAGACCAGGGGGAACAGACACGTTGTCGCCCAGTCGATACGGTCAAGTGCAAGGTTGTTCACCCAGGAGACGATCCCGCAGCGGATACCGGCTGAGGCCATGGCGGTGTGGAGGCTGACAATGCCCAGGTCACCCGATCCTCGCCCGCTGACGTGCATATGCGCATCCAGCGGCTCACACGCGATCCATAAGCGATAATCGGCGTTCTGATTATTGTCCCATCGTTTTCCATCGGTGACCACACAATCGAGAACGACGTGATCGTCCACCTGCAATGGAGGACTCACGGCACAGCCAGGGGCGATCTCTTCCAGCGCGACTTCTTGGATAGGCTCTTGCCAAGCGTCGAAACCGTAATGGAGGCGCAAGGAAGGACCAGACAGGGGCCCACGATAGACCACCTGCCACTCCCTCTTGCCGTTCTCTTCGCTCTTCAACCAGTCGACCGTAGCCTGTTTCTGAGGAGCCCGTGTGTTCATGTGTACGCTCATGGAGATGTCGACGAACTGTGAAGAAGCAATACCGCCACACTGTCCGCCTCATCGCTATCTGTGAAACAACTTAACGAAAAAGCATGAGGAAAAAAAGGAGGCC